>DASQTR010000081.1:0-4642 GCA_035641795.1 Ilumatobacter sp. | reverse complement strand
AAGTTCGGCGACGCCGACGAGACGCCAGAACTGCCTGGTTGAGAATCCACGTTGGCGTTGCGTGTTGTTCGTAGCGTCTTGGTTGCTCCCGCGATCGACTGGGCAACCGCAGAACCGCCGTCGCTATGGTCGCATCGTGGGCGAAGCGTTTCTGTGGGGCGCGATCGGCGCGTCGGCGCTGTTGGTCGGCGCCCTCATCGCCTACATTTGGAACCCGAGCAGGCACCTGATCGCGATCGTGATGGCGCTCGGCGCGGGGCTGCTGCTCGGATCGGTCGCGTTCGAGCTGATCGACGAGGCGGTGCAGAGCGCCGAGGTCACGCGCGTCGGCATCGTCACGTTGATCGGGGCGATGACGTTCACCGTCGGCAACTGGATCCTCGAGAAGCGCGGCGCCGGCAAGCGCAAGGACTCGGGCGGGGCGCAGGCGACGGGCAACCCGCTGGCGATCGTGTTCGGCTCGGTGCTGGACGGCATCCCCGAGTCGTTCGTACTCGGGCTCACGGTGATGGAGGGCGCGGTGAGCACATCGCTGCTGGTCGGAATCCTGCTGAGCAACCTCCCAGAGGGCATGTCGTCATCGGCCGGCCTGCGAGTCGTCGGCTGGTCGCGCAACCGCGTGCTGGGGATGTGGGCGATCGTGATGGTCGCCTCTGCGATCGCCGCCGCGCTCGGGTACGCGCTGCTCGACCCGGCCAGCGGTCGAACGGGCGCGGACGCGCAGGCATTCGCGGCGGGGGCGCTGATCACGATGTGCGCCGACACGTTGCTGCCGGAGGCTTTCGAGGTCGAGGGCATCCTGACGGGCTCGCTCGTGGCAATCGGCTTCGCGCTGTCGATCGTGATGTCGGCGTAACCCGACCCGCACCCGTCAGCGGTCCGGCGCGACCCCCGTCAGAACCGCCTTGGCTTCGCCGACGACGCGGCGGACGATCTCACCCGCGGGCAGGATCTCGTGCACGACCTCGACACCCTGACCGACAGACATCATTCCCTCGTTGACGTCGCCGACGACTGCAACCAGTTTCACAACGATGACAGTCCCGACGACTAGCACCACGCTGCGCACCACGACGACAACCTCCGCACCGGCCCTCACCACGACTACCACGCGTCGCCGATCGTCACAGCCCCGACGACCACGATGCCCGTGCCGCCAATCGAAACCATCCTGACCGCCACCGGCGTCGGGAGCGCCCGCTTTGGCGAGGTCTATGAGGGCTTCACGGAACGCATGGAGTCCGAGCTCGGACAGGTCACCGCTGCGGTCTCAAACAGCTACGTGCCCGACGGTGACTCGTACATCCGAGTTGAGGGTCCGCCCGAAAGGTTCGACTATCCCAGCGGCCGCTCAGTCTGCTTCCACGCCTCGCTGTGCGCCTACTTCGGGGGCCGCACGGATCAAGATCTCACGTTCGTCGGATACCGCCAATACACCCCCGGCCCCTTCGGAACCGAATCAGGTGTACAAGTCGGCTCAATGCTCAGTGACCATCCCGACGATTTCCAACTTCGCGAAGACCCATGCGCCGCCATCACCGGCACCATCGACGGCATCGAGCTCAAAGCCAACGCGCAACCAAACGAGTCGAGCCCCAACGCCACCACCGCACTGATCGTCGCACTCGCGGCCGGCAGCGTCCCGGACGACGTCACTTGTCCAATGGGCTGAGCTTCGCATCCTGAGCCGCCCCGAACTGCCGTGATGCGCTACTTGACCGTGCGGAGGTACCCGCACAGATCGGCGCCACAGTCCCGGCGATAGGGGACATACAGCGGACTGAGGTTGTCGGCGACGCGGTGCATCCGCCGTATTCGGTGTTATTGGAAACCGGCCCGGTGATGTTCCAGACTTACGCGAGCCTCGGGCCATCGGTGCCCTCGTCCCGCTCGGTCATCATGGACCCGTGGGAACGCGACGCATCACGGTCGGCGAGCGACGCGCTCGGCTGGCGGGCCGCCATCGTCTGGTCCCTTCGACACGAACCGACGACGTCGCGGCGATCGCGGACTCGGTCGTGGCGCTGCATTCCTCGGATCCGGTGTCGGTGTTCCTCTCGGCGCTGGCCCGGATGCGCCACCCGTCCATCGCGGCGGTGGAGGCCGCGCTCTACGAGACCCGAAGCGTGATCCGGTTCCACGCGATGCGGCGCACCCTGTGGGTCGCGACCCCAGCGGTGGCGCGGATGGCCCACGCATCATCGACGACGAAGCTCTTAGGGCCCGAGCACCGCAGGTTCGTGAAGCTGCTCGCCGACAACGGCATCTCCGACCACGGAGACGACTGGATCGCGTCGGCGAAGGAGCAGGTTCTGGCTGCGCTGCACCGGGCGGGTGAGGCGTCGACACGTCAGCTCGGCGACGCTGTGCCCGCCTTGCGACAACCGATCGAGCTGTCGCCTGGCAAGCCGTACGCCGCGACCCAACAGGCACACGTGCGCATCATGTTGCACCTCGGTTTCCAGGGTGTCGTGGTGCGGGGCCGCCCGATGGGCTCCTGGATCAACAGCCAGTACCGCTGGGCCGCGATGGACGACTGGTTACCCGGGGGCATCGTCGGCATGGATCCACGTGAGGCCTCCGTCCAGCTGGTCCGACGATGGCTGCACGCGTTCGGCCCCGGCACGACCGCCGATGTGCAGTGGTGGACCGGCTGGACGGTCCGCGACACCCGGCGCGCTCTGGACGACGCGGGCGCGGTCGTGGTCGCGATGGAGACCGCCGACGGTGACATCGACGCGTGGCTCGCGCCCGACGACCTCGACGCGGTGCGTGGGTCGTCGAAGTGGGTGGCGCTCTTGCCCGGCCTCGATCCGACGACGATGGGATGGAAGGACCGGCGCTGGTACCTCGACGCCGGTGTGGGGTCGCAAGTCGTCGACCGCAACGGCAACGCCGGACCCACGATTTGGGTCGACGGCCGCGTCGTGGGCAGTTGGGTCCAACGGAAGGACGGCACCATCGCGCTCGGGTGGCTCACCCACGTGCCACCGGCTCGCCGTGCTCAGGTCGAGGCGAGCGCGCGCGTGCTGGAGCACGAGTTGGGCGACACCCGCTTCACCATGCGGTTCCCCGCTCCGATCCAAACCGAGCTGCTCTCGGCCTGACCACTCTCGAACTCTCGGCCCACGGTCCCTCGGTCCGCGGGAGTGTCACGATGGGGGGATTCTCACCTCATCCCGCCGGTCGCAGGAGCTCAGTCGGCTCTGCCTCAGTTCGGGCTCGGCGATGCGGGTGTCCTTGACCCGGCGTTGGTGGGTACCCCCGCCGCTCGAACCCGACCGGCGTTCAGGGGCACCGTCGGCGGCGTCGGCGACGAGCAGATCGCCGATTCGGTTTGCAGTTGCGCGAACTGCTGACCGCCGCCTCCGCGAAGGGGGAAGTGCCGGTGAGCGCCGCGAGGCACGCTGACACCACGCCGAGTTGCAGGCGTTGGCGATCGAGTCGGCGCGCCTCGCGCTCGTGAATCAATCGCGCCTGGTCGTGTACAAGATCCAACCGTGCACGGTCTCCTGCATGCTACGCGGCTCAAAGAATTTGAGGTCTGGCGTGCTCATCGGCGGTCCGGTCAACTCGAGTGCTGGTGCTCGCCCGCGGCGGCAAGAGCATCGACAGCTGCGGCGACGCGAAGTTTGATCTTGTGTTCGTTTGTCGAAGGAGCTCCCGCGCGACCTGCCACGAACAGACCCTGGGCGACAAGGATGATCGTCTCACATGTGCGCGCCAGCGACTGCGCCACGCCGTCCGGGAGCAGGGCGGCCACGACGTTCAGGGCGCGTTTGTTCGGACCCGCATAGATCGTGTCGGCTACGGCATACGGATACGTCATGGCGAGCTGTGTTACGAAGGTATGGACCAGATACGAGTCGTCGAGCAATCCGATATGTCCCTGCTCGGATTCCGAGATGAGGTCGTCCGGGTCGACCAGATATTTCAGGATCGACCCGACTGCGAACCCGATCGCTTGACCGCATCGTTCGTCCTTTGACATGCCGAGGACCCGTTGGAGCGCATCCGGCACTCCACTGACCACCGTGAAGACGACCTCCGCGAGTCGTTCGATGTCGGCGCTCGGCACACTGCGATCATTTTCAGCGAGCGCACGAGCCAGGCTGGCGCTCGTGACTTCGACCTCGAGTCCCCGCTTGAGGTACCTGATCATCCCAGGGCCCTCGCCGCGTACTGACCAGCCTCCCCAGCAAATCCCTTGAGGAACTCGCCGAATGCATCTTTGATCCGGTTGGGCGGAGCGCCCGCTGGCGCCTGGATGGCGGCCGCGACGCTCTGCCCCGATCCCATCGCGTTCATTGGCGGGGCCTGGGCGCCCTGTACGAGCAAGTACTGCCGGCACCAGCAAAAGCCACAGGTGAAGATCGGCGGCAGGATCCCGCACACCGAGCAATACGCGCCCTGTGGCATTGGCACCGGGGCTACCGGCATGTGAGGCATGAACTGTCCGGAGCACCACAGCGGCACAATCTGGGCACAGTTCCCGCATCTCGCGTACAACATCCATGACCTCGATTCTTCCGAGTTGCAAATGGAGGGTGCTCGGCGAGGCGGCGGACGATTCGGTCGTACCGATGATCGAACAAGCATGCTCGCATCGGTTGACTCAGGCGACGGTGATCCTGCCGCCGGA
>DASQTR010000080.1:0-5248 GCA_035641795.1 Ilumatobacter sp. | reverse complement strand
CCTCCCGCTCACTGCCGAAATCACTGCCGCCGCCCTGGACGCGCTGGCGCTGCGACCCGGCGACGAGATCTACGCCTCGGTGAAGGCCACCGACATCGACGTCTATCAGGCCTGAAGGCCTCCGGATCCCAGCAAGCTGCTCACCTCCTCCTAGCGAGCTCGCTGTGGGATTTACCCGCCGGCGGACCAGCAACGATGTGCGCGATCCCTGCGGTCGGCGCCGTGAACGTGGCGCCAAGTCACTTGCTGATCCGCGGGAGGATGCGACCATTGTGACCGTGGGACGCACGCGCGAGGACCAGCTGCTGCCGGGAGAGTGGGCCTGCCTGGGCATCCTGTATCCGGCTCCCGCGCACGGGTTCGCGATCGCGACGCGGCTCAAACCCGATGGCGACGTGGGTCGCGTCTGGTCGCTCTCGCGTGCGCTGACGTACCGCTCGCTCGACCAGCTCGAGCTCCGAGGTCACGTACGGGCCGTCGGCGAGGAGCCTGGCATCGCCGGGGGCAACCGCACGATCCTCGCTGCCACGCGTGCGGGACGTGCGCAATTGCGTAAGTGGCTGTCGACCCCGGTGCCACATCCCCGCGACCTGCGCAGCGAGCTGTTGCTCAAACTCGTCATCGCCGAGCTGTGTTCGATCGACGTCACCGAGATGTTGATCCTCCAACGGCAGCTGATCGTGGACATGCGGGCGGCGTTGGAGGTGCAGGTGGCGCTCGACCGCGCCGACGTCGTGGCCCTGTGGCGCAGCGAGTCGACCGATGCCGCGCTGCGGTTCCTCGATCGGCTCACCGAGGCGCGACATCGGGGATCCAGTCGTGTTCGATCGGCTCGCCCGTGAACGGTGGGTCGACCCGCACGAAGTGGTCGGCGCGCAGGAACGCGTGTTGCAGCTCGGATGACATCAGGTCGTAGGGCGGAGTCTGCGAGGCATGAGCCCGCATCGCCCGCCACCTGAGAGGGATGTAGGCGGTTGCATCGACCACCGTGGTGATGTCGTCGTCAGGCGTACCCATCTCGGCGAACGGCGCGAACGAGGCGAGCAACGACCTCGGCAGGCACCACAGGTAGGTACGTGCCGGGCGCCAGTCCGCCGTCCGCAGCGCCTCGAGGGTTGCGTCACGGACGGCGATGTGGTCGCGGTGGCCGTCGCTGCCGTCGGCGGTGATGACGACGTCGGGGCGGAGGGCATCGATGCGGGTCGCAATCAGAGCCGCGACGTCGTTGGTGTCGGCCGCCACGAGCGACCCTGGCCCGGCGTCGCCGTCGGTGCCCGAGTCGCGATATTCGAGGACGTCGACACCGGCGACGCCCAAGATCCCGGCGGCCGCACGAAGTTCCTCTTCGCGCACCTCGCCCAGCGGTCTCGAGCCGATGTCGATAGCAGGCTCGCCGAGCTCGCCCCGCGTGGCGCAGATCACGTGCGCTTCCACACCAGTGGCCGCGGCGTGGGCGAGCACCGAACCCAGTCCGAACGTCTCGTCGTCGGGGTGGGCGACAGTTAACAGCAACCGCAGGGGGCGGTCGGACGTGTTCATCGGCGTGCTCCTTCGTCGGCAGATCCTACATACTGCATCTTGCAGTATTTACATGGTAGACGCTGTCCAGGGCACTATGTCAGGATCGCGCCGTGAAGAAATCAGAAACATCTGTGACGGTCACATCCCCGACCGCCACATCCGCCACCACCAAATCCGCGACCACCACATCGTTGACCACCACGTCGTACGCCCTGCTCGGGCTGCTCAACATCCGCGCGTGGACCACGTACGAGCTCGCCAAGCAGGTTCAGCGCAGCCTCGGCTGGTTCTGGCCACGTGCCGAGCGCAAACTCTACGACGAGCCCAAGCGGCTGGTCGCGCAGGGATTGGCAACGGCGACGTCGGACTCGACCGGCAAGCGCCCGCGCACCGTGTACGCGATCACGCCGCACGGGCGCCAGGCGTTGGCCGGGTGGCTAGATGACGCGCCGGCGCCCCCGACGCTCGAGTTCGAGGCGATGGTGAAGGTGTTCTTTGCGGACGGTGGAACGCTGGCGCAGCTGGAAAAGACGCTCGACCGGATCGAGCGCGACGCCAGCGACCGCCGCCACGTGCTCCGCGGCATGATCGCGGAGCGCTCTAACGAAGGCGCGTACGAGTTCGCCGGGCGGTGGCCGATCAACGCCCTCACGTTGCGGTTCCAACTCGACCACAACGAACAGCAGGTTCGATGGGCGCGATGGGCTCGCGAGCAGGTCGCGACGTGGCGCTCGCCGACCGACGCTGCCGGTTGGGACTGGGCGGCAGCGCTCTCGGATCGACAGTCACCCGGCGCGTAAGTGTCCGGCAGTCGCCCGATTGAGCGCCGCCTCGATGGGGTATCGCGGAGTGGGTCCAATCGTCGAAGGAGAACGCCATGGCACAAACAGTTCGCGATGTGATGACTACCAATCTCGTCACCTGCCCGTCGTCGGCACCCGTCACCGATGCCGCCGGCTACATGCGCGACCGGGACATCGGCGACGTACTCGTCGTAGACGACGGATCGGTGCGCGGCATCGTCACCGATCGTGACATCGTCGTGCGCTGCGTCGCCGAGGGCGCTGACGTTCGCGAGGCGACGGTCGGCGACGTGTGCTCGGGCGAACTCACTACCGTTGCCTCTGACGCGACGATCGAGGAAGCGGCGCGCATCATGCGCGACAACGCGTTGCGTCGCCTCCCCGTGGTCGACCGCGGGAAGCCGGTGGGGATCGTGACGCTGGGCGACCTCGCGGTAGAGGCCGATCCCAGCTCGGCTCTCGGCGGCATCAGCGCTGCCCGCCCGAACGGCTGACGGCGACCGCGCGCATCTTGCCGCGCGAGGATGGAGCGTGGCGCTCGCGCTCAGCATTCCAGGAGTCGTCGAGAGCCAGGACCTGCAGAGTCTGCATCCCGAGCCGGACGGCGTCACATTCGAGCTCACGTTCGATTACAACGACACGGCGACCCGTCTCATGAGTGCGCTCGAGCGCGGCGAGGCGATCGAGCTCGTGGTGATCACGACCGACGGCGGGATCCTTGCGCTCGACGACGTCTACGTGGCGAGCGCGGCCTTCGCCGGTGGCGAGCAGTCCGTGTTCCGGGCGTCGTTGCAGGCTGGCGCGGTGCGCTGGGTCTGACGGCCTGATTCAACAGGCGCCCTGATTGATACCCGCCGTGGCGGTCTCTACCGTTGGCTGCCAGATGAGCACCGACAACGCGACGGTCGCCGATGGGGCATGACCACGGGACGGCGTCGACGCGCGCCGGCGCCCGTCACGCGCGACGGCTCTGGACCGCGTTCGGGCTGATCGTCGCCTTCCTTCTAGTCCAAGTCGCCGTCGGTGTCGTCACCGGCTCACTGGCAGTCTTGTCGGACGCCGGTCACATGGCGACCGACGCCTTGGGTCTGGGAATGGCACTGGCCGCCATAACCGCCGCCAATCGCACGGTGCATGCTCGACACCGGACCTTCGGTCTCTACCGGCTGGAGATCCTGGCGGCCCTCGCCAACGCCGCGCTGTTGTTCCTCGTCGCTGGGTATGTGCTGGTGGAAGCGGCGCGCAGGCTCGGCGATCCACCCCAGATCGAGTGGCTGCCCGTGTTCGTGGTCGGCGTGATCGGGCTGTGCGTGAACTGCATCGCCTTCGCGCTCTTGCGGCCCGGCGCCGCCGAAAGCCTCAACGTACGCGGCGCCTACTACGAGGTGGTGGCCGACATGCTCGGGTCGATCGGCGTGATCGTCGCCGCCCTCCTCATCACGGCCACCGGCTGGGGATGGGTCGATCCGGTCGTCGGCGCCGCGATCGGGCTGTTCATCCTGCCTCGCGCGTGGAGGCTCGGGCGCGATGCGCTGCGCGTGCTCGTGCAGGCCGCGCCGGCGGGCACCGACCTCGACGCGATCAGCGCCGCGCTCTCCGCGATCGACGGTGTGAACGGCGTGCACGACCTCCATGTGTGGACGTTGACGAGCGACATGGACGTGCTCACCGCGCACATCGCGGTCGATGACGGTGGCGAGTCGCAGGTCGTGCTGCATCGCGCTCGCACGGTGCTCGCCGAGCAGTTCCGCCTTTCGCACGCCACGCTGCAGGTCGAAACCGCGGGCGACCACCGGTGCGACGAGATGACCTGGTAGGTGCCCGACCGCGCCGCCCTTTGCCGAGGCCGGCGTTCGTACACTCGTCGGCGTGATCGCGCCGTGGCCGCTGACCGGTCGCTCCGCTCAGCTCGAGGAGTTGGGTCGCCACTACCGCGACCCGGCGCGGGCGGGGGTCGTGCTCCACGGGCCGGCGGGAGTCGGCAAGACTCGGCTCGCCGAGGAGGCGTTGAGGCTCGCCGAGCGCGGCGGCCGCGCCGTGTCGCGCGCCGTCGGCCACCCGGCGATGCACGAGATCCCGCTGGGTGCGCTTGCACACCTGTTGCCGGCCGATCTCACCAACGAGCTCGGTGTCGGTGACGACGAGCGGACCGGTCTCTTCCACGCTGCCCGCGCCGAGTTGCGCCGTTTGGCCGGCGACGACCGGCTGGTGTTGCTCGTCGACGACCTCGATCTGCTCGACGACACATCCGTCGCCGTGCTCGTGCCGCTGATCATGTCGCGCACGGTGTTTCTCGTCGGCACCGTGCGTACCGGGCGCACGCCGTCGCCTCGCTTGAGCGTGCTGCACCGCGACGGTCACCTCGTGCGGATGGAGATCGAGCCGCTGGATGCCGACGACCTCGGCACGCTCCTGCACCGCGCCCTCGACGGCCCGGTGTCCGACACGGCGCGCGCCGAGCTGGCCCGGCTGTCGGGCGGCAACCTGCAGGTGCTGACCGAGCTCGTGCGCGGTGCCCGGGACCGCGGTGTCCTGACGCAAACCGGTGGGGCGTGGGACCTGATCGGGCCGTTACCGACCACGGCTGCGCTCGATGAGCTCGTCGCCGAGCATCTCGCCGGCATCGAGCCGCGCGCGCTGGCGTTGCTCGAGCTGCTGGCGGTGTGCGAGCGGTTCGGCTTGGCCGACGTCGAGCGCACGTATGGCGCCGCGATCCTGGAGTCGCTCGAGGTCGACGGCATCATCGAGGTGCTGACGTCGGGCCGCCGCATGGCGGTCCGGCTGGCTCACCCGCTCTACGGCGAGGTACTCCGCGGCGGGCTGCCCCCGCTGCGCATGCGACGTGTGCAGGCCGAGCTGGCCAACGCGGTGGAGGCGCACGGTGCTCGCCGCCGGGAGGACGCGTTGCTGGTCGCGCTCTGGCG
>DASQTR010000079.1:0-3283 GCA_035641795.1 Ilumatobacter sp. | reverse complement strand
GTGGGAAGCCATCAAGCTGGTCGTTGCCGAGGGCGATGCGGTTGCCGCCGTGAGCCGCATGGCGATCGCCGTCGAGCAGGCCGCCGGCACACTCATCCAGTTGCAAGTGAAAGGCTGGCGGCTCGGCCGACCGATCAGCGTCGTCCGACATGCGGACCTTCCCCTGAGCCCCCTGGCCGTCGCGTTCCTCACTGAGCTTCAACAACACGCCATTGGGTGATCGGAGTCGCCCGTGCCGTTCAGCGAAACATGAAGTCCCGACCGCCTGATTCGGGGCAGACCAAACCAGCCGCGTCAGGCGGCTTGGGATTTGAGGCGTTCCCGCGCCGCTTCGAGATGGGCGAGGCCACGTCTGCGACGGTCGTGGTCGTCGGCGTGGCTGAACTCCGGTTGTCGTTCGCCAACGAAGAGAATCAGCGTTCCGTCGGATCTGAGGTTGTAGACGTGGCCGTTGTCGGCGCGACGTCTTCGCCAACCGTGCGTGTGCTTGTGCCGGTTGTGGGGGCTGCACTCGGGGCCGGCGTTGGACTGGTCGGTGCGGCCACCCTGGCAATGCGGCTCGTTATGGTCGATCTGACAGCGCTCGGCGGGCACCTCGCAGCCGGGATGCTGGCAGAACCGCTCGAGCAGCGTGGCGGCGATGCGGGCGTTGCCGGTGAACAGGCGCTTACGTTCCCCGAAGTCGACGACCGTCGAGTTGGCGTCGAGCACGACACGCCGGATGTGGGCAGTCAGCAGCGCGCGTATCAACAGCTGAGGTGCGATCTGTTGACCGGAGGAGGTTTCACATCGGCGAGTGAGAATCGAGGCCGGATCGTTCACGAACTCGGCGAGCACAGAGTCGATCTGCTGCTTGGTCAGCTCGTCCACGTCGATCATCTGACGGTTGGCGAGTGCGATGCCGCAGCGACCCAACAGGTCATGCAGTGTTCGCTGGTCGCAGATGAGGTTGACAACTGGATCGGGTAACCGCGCGTCGCCGGTCGCGGCGTTGGCCCGTGCGAAGATCGACACCACCGCGTCGAAGCGGCGCTGGGCGTCAGTGCGCGGCAGTGGAAACTCGTCCGCCCGCTCGCCATGCTCGGCGCGGCGGGCCTCGCAGTCCTTGCGGAACTCCAATTCCAGGAAGTCGGCGAAGATGTTCTGCATCGCTTCGGCGGTGAGCGCGTCACCGCCTGAGGCGGCGATCGACAGTTCGCCGTTGGCGGCCACGACGTGAGCGGAGCGATTGTCGATCGACTCGGTTTGATCGCGCCACGCGCCATCCGGATCGGCCCACATCAACCACCGATCGACGACCGCTCCGAGACCCCGAATGGGCAGATGCTCGGCGTGTTCGAGCAACATGTCGACACCCGCCGCGTCGAGATGCTTGGCGGCGCGTGCGTTGCGCTGGATACGAACCAGCTGATCGATCTGTCCGAGTCCGATCCGTCCCGCCATCAGTGCCTCCCCGACGTTCGGGAAGTCGCGACACAACCGTGCTCGACGGACTTCAGTGAGGACGACCACGGACGCCTGGTTCGTCGTGGCACGCAGATACGCCTGAGTCGACCTGTGGCCGTCGATCGCAGGCGTGTGGCAGCGTTCCGCAGCGACGCGGGCTGCCAGTCGGCGCGCGTCGAGCTCACGCACCGCCAACTCGAGACTCTGGATTTCCTCGTCGAGCGCAGCCGGCGACCACACGCTGTACTCGTCCAGCAGTTCCACGAACATGTCACCACGTTATACGAACATATGTTCGATCGCAACTCGAATCGACCGAAACCGGGATGGCCCTCGGCCGGCGTGACGATCCTTGACGTGCTCGCCGAAGCGGAGTCGACGCGTGAGTGTCGTCCTCTGGGCAGTGAACGTACGCTCGCGTGTGATGACCGGCGTCACCGTCGAAGACGTGCTCGACTACGCGAAGGACTTCGAGCGGTCGTACGTGGCCGTTGTGCACGGCCGGATCAAGTTGCGCGTCAAGCAGATCGTGTACGTCGCCTTCAGTCGCGACGAGACGACGATGGGTTTCGGCTTTCCGAAGGACGATCGGCCGGCCCTCGTCGCCTCCGACCCGGATCGGTTCTTCTTGCCACGCCCGTCCGACATGCGGTTCCACTGGGTCGAGACGCGCCTCGATCGGCTGGAGATCGACGAGATGCAGGAGTTCGTGCTCGACGCATGGGGCATGGTCGTCCCGAAGTTCCTGTTCCGGGACCGTCTCAGCAAGATGGGCTTGTCGGAGGCCCAAGACCTGCCGAAAGACAGGTATTCAGTGCCCCGTTTTTCGCGAACGCGTGAGTAGGGTGACCATCGAGCAGCAACCACCCGGCAACGTCGCCGGGCAAGGGGGACAACAACGATGACCGACACGATCCACCGGTCCGAGGAGTCGGGGCCCTCCTCGCCTCACGACGCCGAGGTGATCGACAGGCTGGTGGTCCGATTCGCTGGTGATTCCGGCGACGGCATGCAGCTGACCGGCGACCGCTTCACCTCGGTGAGCGCCACGTTCGGCAACGACTTGTCGACGCTGCCCGACTTCCCCGCCGAGATCCGCGCCCCTGCCGGCACCGTCAACGGCGTCTCGAGCTTCCAGGTCCACATCAGCGACCACGACATCACGACGCCGGGCGACGAGCCCAACGTGCTGGTGGCCATGAACCCGGCCGCCCTGAAGGCCGACCTCCACCGGCTGGAGCAGGGCGGCACGCTGATCGTCAACGAGGACGCCTTCGACGAGCGCAACCTCGAGAAGGCTGAGTACAGCTCGAACCCGCTGGATGACGGCACGGTCAGCGGCTACCGCGTGATCAAGGTGCCGATGACGTCGCTCACGAAGGACGCGTGCGAGCCGCTCGGCGTCAAGCCGCGCGACGCCGAGCGCTCCAAGAACTTCTTCGCGCTCGGGCTGGTCTCGTTCATGTACACCCGCCCGGTGCAGCCGACCCTCGACTGGATCGCCGAGCGATTCGCCAACAACGAGTTGGTGCTGGGCGCGAACGCGGCCGCCTTCAAGGCCGGCCTGCACTTCGGCGAGACGACCGAGCAGGTGGGGCATCGCTACGAGGTCCGCCCCGCGAAGCTGCCCGGCGGCGAGTACACATCGGTGACCGGCAACACCGCGTTGGCATGGGGTCTCGTGGCCGCCGGCCAGCTGGCGAAGCTGCCCGTGCTGCTCGGGTCGTATCCCATCACGCCCGCATCCGACATCCTCCACGAGCTCTCCAAGCACAAGCACTTCGGTATCCGCACCGTGCAGGCCGAGGACGAGATCGCCGCCGCCGGCATGGCACTC
>DASQTR010000078.1:0-3300 GCA_035641795.1 Ilumatobacter sp. | reverse complement strand
GACAGTGGACCGGACCTCAGTGCCGTCCGTGCCGCAATGGGCAGCATCGCCCGCCATCTGCGCGCCGGAATGCTGGTGATCTTGGAGTCCACAACGTACCCCGGCACCACCGACGAAGTCGTTCGGCCCATTCTCGAGGAGGCCGGCCACGTCGCGGGCCGCGACTTCAACCTTGCGTTCTCTCCGGAGAGAATCGACCCAGGCAACGAGAAATTTGGCGTTCGCAACACACCGAAAGTCGTCGGCGGCTTCACGCCTAACTGCACCGAGCGAGCCGTCGCGTTCTACAGCCGCTTTATCGACACGATCGTACCGGCTCGGGGTACGCGCGAAGCTGAGACCGCCAAGTTGCTCGAGAACACATACCGGCACGTCAATATCGCCCTGGTCAACGAGATGGCCCGGTTCTGCCACGAACTCAACATCGACCTGTGGGACGTAATCCGTTGCGCGGCCACCAAACCATTCGGCTTTCAGGTGTTCCACCCGGGCCCGGGTGTCGGCGGGCACTGCATTCCGATCGACCCGAATTATCTCAGTCACAACGTCCGGGCACGGTTGGGTTATCCGTTCCGATTTGTCGAGCTCGCCCAAGAGATCAACGCCACGATGCCGATGTACGTGGTGCACCGCGCGCAGGACATACTCAACGGCGACAACAGAGCGATCAACGGCGCCCATGTCCTGCTCCTCGGAGTGACATACAAGCCCGACATCGCCGACCAGCGCGAATCGCCCGCGGTTCCCCTGGCCAAGCACCTCACGGCCAAGGGCGCGGTCGTCAGCTTCCACGATCCGTACGTGGAGAGCTGGCAGGTGAACGGCTCTCAGCTGCTGCGCGTCGACAACCTCGACACGGCTTTGAGCGGCGCTGACCTGTCGATACTTCTTCAGGGCCACTCGACGTACGACGTCGAGCAACTCGCTACCAAGTCCCGCCGCCTCCTCGACACACGCGGCGTGGTGCCGTCGGCGCCGGCTGTGGAGAGATTGTGACCCACAACACACCGGACTCCTAGGCTGCCGCTCGTGCGTGTACTTGTCGTCACCGTGGTCCACGACCCCGAGGACACCAGGATCATGCACCGCCAGATCGCCGCATTGCGCGAGGTCGGTCACGACGTCACGTTTGCTGCGCCATTCACTGACTACGGACGTCCGCTTCCCGTCGAACTCGATGCCGTCGATCTTCCGCGTGCGGTGGGCACACACCGTCTTGCTGCCGCCTTGGCGGCACGGCGGCTGATGAGAGATCGTGGCCGACAGTTCGATATCGTCCTGTTGCACGATCCGGAGCTTGTCGCAACTACGGCGGGCTTCCGGGCAAAGGGACTCGTGTGGGACGTCCATGAAGACACAGCCGCCGCCATCGCCATGAAGACCTGGCTTCCGCAACTGGCGCGACCCCTGGCAAGCGTCATCGTCCGCAGAATCGAGCGATACGGCGAGAAGCGGTTACGGCTACTTCTAGCAGAGGAGTCGTATGCATCCAGGTTCCGTCGCCACCATCCGGTCATCCCGAACAGCGCCGTCATCCCGAGCATGCCGCTTCCGTTCCCAGCCGACGACCGGGTGGTCTACATCGGCCGACTTACCCGGCACCGCGGCGCATTCGAGATGATCGAGCTGGGGCGGCGGCTTGCCCCGGACGTCACAGTTCACCTCATTGGACCTGCTGACGGGGACTGTCGAAGCCGGCTGCGGGAAGCTCATGCCGCAGGAATGATCCAATGGCATGGCTTCGTGCCCAACGAGGATGCGCTACCGCTGCTTCACGGCGCGCTCGCCGGACTGAGTTTGCTTCACGATCAGCCGAACTACGCACATTCGTGCCCGACCAAGATCATGGAGTACATGGCGCACGGCGTGCCGGTCATCACCACCCCGAACCCGTCGTCTGCCCAGCTGGTGGAAAAGCATGAATGCGGCATAGTCGTGCCTTTCGGCGACATCGACGCGACACGGGTCGCCGTAGACACGCTTCGCTCCGATGTCGCCCTTCGAAAACGCATGAGCGAGTCGGGCCGTGAGGCGGCGGAGCGGCGTTACTCATGGGCAATCGACGCCCCCAAGTTCGTCACGGTACTCGAGAGCTGGGCACATGCCGCCAAACCGACCTGAGGTGCTGTGGAGGCCCGGCCCGGCCGCCGAGCGCAGCCAGTTGACCAAGTTCCGAGCCATGGTCAACGCCCGCGAAGGTCTTGCACTCACGACCTACGACGCGTTGTGGCGGTGGTCGGTCGACGAGCCCGAGGCGTTCTGGGGTGCGGTTGCCGAGTTCTTCGACGTGGCCTTCCACGCGCGCCCGACCGGCGTGCTGACCGAGCGCGTCATGCCGGGCGCGGAATGGTTCCCTGGCGCGACGCTGAATTACGCGGAGCATGCGCTGCGCCCGGGCAACGGGAGGTCGGATGGCGACCTCGCGCTCGTGTTCCGGCGTGAGGACGGCGCCAGTCAACGGCTTACGTACGGCGATCTGCGTGCTCAGGTGGCCGCGATGCGCGCGGGCCTCGTCGCGCTCGGTGTCCGGCGTGGCGACCGGGTCGTCGGGCTGGTGCCCAATTCCCCGCACGCCCTCGTCGCGTTCCTGGCCGCGGCCAGCTTGGGCGCGATCTGGTCGTCGTGCTCGCCGGACTTCGGCGTCCAGGCGGTCTCGGACCGGTTCGCCCAGATCGAGCCGACCGTGCTCGTGGCCGTGGACGGATACGTCTACAACGGCCGCACTTTCGACGTCCGGGGAACGGTCGAGGCGTTGCAGACGCGGATGCCGAGTCTGCGTGCGACCGTCGTCATCGCGTACACGAGCCTGGACGAGAAGACGCCCGAAACTACGCACCGGCGTGTTCAGTGGGATGAGCTCCTCGCGCGCCACGAAGGTGCCGACGTGTCGTTCGAGCCCGTGCCGTTCGACCACCCGCTGTGGGTGCTCTACTCGTCCGGAACGACCGGCCTGCCGAAGGGGATCGTGCAAGGACACGGCGGCATCACCCTCGAGCACCTCAAGGCCTTGGCCCTGCACAGTGACCTCGGGCCGGGCGAGCGGTTCTTCTGGTACACCACGACCGGCTGGATGATGTGGAACTTCCTCGTCTCCGGGCTGGCCGTGGGGGCGACCATCGTGCTGTACGACGGCAGCCCCGCTCACCCGGACCTGGGCGTTCTGTGGCGGCTGGTCGCCGACGAGGGCGTCACGTACTTCGGCACCTCGGCGCCGTACATCCAGTCCTGTCTCAAGGACGGGCTGCATCCGGCGTCGACGTACGACCTCTCGGCGCTGCGTGCGGTCGGCTCGACCGGCGC
>DASQTR010000077.1:0-18961 GCA_035641795.1 Ilumatobacter sp. | reverse complement strand
GCAGGATCGTCAGCGTGGCCGACGTCTATGACGCGCTCTGCAGCAGGCGCCCGTACAAGCGCAGCTGGTCGCGCATCGAGTCCGCCAAGTTCGTGGCCTCCGGCCGCACCGGGCAGTTCGATCCGGACGTGGTCGACGCCTTCGTCGCCGTGATCACCGCCCACCATCCCGAGCTGCAGGACGAGATCCGCTGATCCGGTACGCCCCGCTGCTGGTAGAAACGCGGGGATGAACAGTGGGACGTCGACCGCCGATGTGATCGCGGGGTGCGAGGCGTGGTCCCACGTTGCCGGCTCACCGGTCGGCGTGCTCGTCGTCCACGGGTTCACCGGCACACCGGCATCCGTGCGCGGCATCGCCGAGGCGATGGCACTCGCCGGCTACGACGTCGAGCTGCCGCGCCTGCCCGGCCACGGCACGACCGTCACGGACATGCTCGCCACCGAATGGAGCTCCTGGAGCGGCGAGGTCGCGCTAGCGGTCGAACGGCTCACGTCGCGTGTGTCCGACGTCGTCGCGGTGGGCCAGAGCATGGGGGCAACGCTCGTGCTGCGTGCCGCGCTCGACCATCCTGCGATCAGCGCCTTGGTGTGCATCAACCCGCTGACACGCGTGCGCGACACCGAGACGATGGCGATGCTCGACGATCTGCTCGACGACGGCCTTGTCGTCGCGCCCGGTGAGGGGTCGGACATCGCCGACCCCGACTCGTCGGACATCACGTACGCCGGCACGCCCATCGCCCCGCTGCGGTCGCTGTTGCTCCACGGCGTTGCGCCGATCGCCGATCGATACGGCGAGATCAGCGTGCCTCTGCGACTGTTCACGTCGCGCAACGACCACGTCGTCGATCCCGGCGACAGCGAGCACCTCGCCGCCGTCTACGGCGGGCCGGTTGAGCACACCTGGCTCGATCGCAGTTACCACGTCGCCACCCGCGACTACGACCGCGACCTGATCGTGGCCGAATCGTTGGCCTTCGTCGCCCGGGTAGCCGGCTCGCATTCGAGGAGTGTCGACCAGTGATCGCGCTCGTCACGATCGTGCTCGGGTCGATTCCCAGCCCTGCGCGCAACGCGATCACGATCGGGCCGCTCACCCTGCGCATGTACGGCTTGATGATCGCGCTGGGCGTGATCGCCGCTGTCTGGCTGCTCGGTCGTCAGATGGAGGATTCGGGTCTCGGCACGCGCGACGACGCCAGCTCGATCGGCATCTGGGGCGTGGCCGCCGGGATCATCGGCGCACGCCTCTACCACGTCCTCACCGACTGGGACCGCTTCTCCGACGATCTCGGCGCGATCCCCCAGATCTGGGAGGGCGGCCTGGGCATTCCGGGCGGCCTGATCGCCGGCATCACGGTTGGCGCGTGGCAATCCAAGCGACGTGGCATCAGGCCGGCCGCGGCGGTCACGTTCGCAATGCCGGCGATCGCGCTCGGCCAGGCGATCGGGCGGTGGGGCAACTGGTTCAACCAGGAGTTGTTCGGCAAGCCGACCGATCTGCCGTGGGCGCTCGAGATCGACGACGAGCACCTGCCGCCGGGCTACCCGCCGGGCACGACGTTCCACCCGACCTTCCTGTACGAGTCGCTCTGGAACTTCGCTCTGTGTGGCTTGCTGCTGTGGGTCCAAAAGCGCTATCGGCTTGCCGCCGGACGCTTGCTGGGCGTCTACCTGATCGGGTACGGCATCGGTCGGTTCTGGATCGAGGGTCTGCGGATCGACCCCGCTCCCGAAGTAGCCGGCCTGCGATGGAACCAATGGATGTCGCTCGCCGCGATCGCGGCAGGAGCCATCTACCTCCTGCTGACACGAGGCAAGAAGTGGGACGAGACCCCGCGCGTCGCACTTGCCGGGGACGATGTTGTGGACCCGGCTGACGTTCACGAGCCAGTGGGCGACACGGCCTCGGCCTCGAAGCCACTCGGCGACGAGATCGCCGACGCTCCGAATGCGGCCGAGGTGGCCGAACCGCGGAACGAGCTTTGACGGCGCACCGATCCCGGTGTCGTGACCGGTGCCCCAATCCGCGCAAAGGGGCTCCCCGTCAGCCCGGTGGTGTGTAAATCCGCTTTCCGCGGAATTGGGCTCGGCGCGCTAGGTGCGGGTTGTGATTCCTCGATAGCGCACCGGTCGCTCGCTCTTCTCCTCTTCGAAGTGGGCCGCCCAGCCGGCGATGCGGGCGATTGCGAACAGCGAGGCGTCGCGGGGGAGATCGGCGACGAAGGCCAGTGCGCCGAGTCCGAGGTCGACGTTGGGCAGTTGTCCGACGCGCCGTCCCGCCTCCATGAGCAGATGCTCGACGACCTGCATGCGCCCGTCCGGATCGGGCAGCGACCGCACTGACTCGAGCAAGGGTGACAGCCGCGGGTCGCCCTTGCGGTAGACGGAGTGGCCGAAGCCGGGCAGGCGTCGACCAGCCGCGAGCACCCGATCGACCGCCGCCCGGGCACCGTTCCACATCGCGTCGTCGAGCAATTCCGCGGCGGCAACGCTCGCCGTCCCGTGCAGCGGGCCACCGACGACGCACAAGCCCGCCGCGATCGCGGCGTACGGGTCGGCGCGCACCGAGCACGCGACACGCACGGCGAGCGTGCTCGTCGCCAGTTCGTGGTCGGCGAGCAGCACCAGCGCGCGTGACACTGCGTGCACGAGCTCGGGCGAAGGCCGACGGCGGTACGCCGCCGCGAGCCGGGTGGCGATGTCGCCCGCCACGGGACCGCCGAGCAGGCTCGGTGCGAGTGCGATCAACCGGCGGGCCGCCGTAGGTGCGTCGTCCTCGCCGGCATCCTGCGACAACGTCGTGGCCGCCAGCGTCAGGCGTGCGATCGCCCCATCGGCGCCGGCTGCTTCGACGACGTGCCGGCAGCGCCTGAGGGCGGCGCGATCGATCGGCCACGTGAGCCCGCGCTGGCCGAGCGTGCCCGTCCACAGCAATTCCGCAGCGCGCTCGAACGACTGCGAACGCGCCAGTTCCACAGCGTCTTTCCCGCGGTAGCTCACGCCCTCGTCCTGGAGCACGGTCACCTCCGAGCTGATCTGCACGTCGATCGTCGCCGGCTCGCTTTCGCGGCGCCGGGCGCGACCGGCCAGGCGCTGGACCTCGTCGCGCGCGTAGAGCGACGTGCGCCCATCGGCGGCGGTGCTACGCCCGACGATGCCGCGGCTGACGTAGGCGTACAGCGTCGGCTTCGTGACACCGAGCATGCGGGCGGCCTCGGTGGCGCCGACGTAGGTGGTCATGCGCCCATCGTGACGAGCCGCGCTGTACTCGTCAACGTTGATCGAATCAACGTTGATTCACAACATTGAGGGGCGGACACTCGTGTCATGGAACAGTTGATCGACGTACCAGCCGGACTCCACAACGTCGCTGTCACCGACACCTTGATCGGCGACGTCCGCGGCGACGAAGGGTTCTACCACTACCGCCAGTACGACGCGACCGAGCTGGCGCGCACGGCGACGTTCGAGGAGGTCTGGTACCTCTTCGAGCGCGGCTTGCTGCCCGGTCACGACGAGCGCCAGCTCTTCCGGAACGACGTCGCCGCATTGCGCGCGGTCCCGTCCGAGCTGGATGAGCTCGTCGACGTCGTGGCAAGCATGGACGACGCTCCGCTGTCCAAGCTGCGCACAGTGCTTTCCGCGGCGGCGGGACCTAACGGCGCCGGCCCGATGATCGACGTCGACCCCGAGCAGCGACTGGCTGACGCACGCCGCCTGGCGGCGATGGTTCCGGCGATCCTGGCCCGGCTGCATCGCCGCGCGATCGGCGAAGCGCTCGTCGATCCTGACCCGTCACTCGGGCACGCCGCCGCGTACCTGCACGACGTAACGGGCGCGGTGCCGAGACCGGAGCACGCCCGGGCCCTCGAGCAGTACCTCATCCTCACGGTCGACCATGGCTTCAACGCCTCCACGTTCACCGGCCGCGTCGTCGCTTCCACCGGTGCCGGCATCGTCGACGTCGTCTGCGCCGCGATGGGCGCCCTCGCGGGACCGCTTCACGGCGGGGCGCCGAGCCGCGCGCTCGACGCGCTCGACGCCATCGGAACGCCTGATCGGGCAGCCGACTGGGTCCGCCGCGAGATCGCCGCGGGACGTCGGATCATGGGCTTCGGACACGCCGTCTACCGAGCACCTGATCCGCGTTCGTCGCTGCTGCGTGACGTGGCCGGTCAGCTGGGTGGCGAGCTCGTCGAACGGGCTATGACGATCGAGGCCGAGATCCTGGCAACACTCGCAGAGCTCAAGCCTGACCGGCCGCTGCCGAGCAATGTCGAGTTCTACGCGGGCGTGATCATGGCGACGGTCGGCCTGCCGCGGGACATGTTCACGCCGACGTTCGCCGTGAGCCGCACCGTCGGATGGTGCGCCCACGCGCTCGAGCAGGCTGAGGCCGCCAAGCTGATCCGACCCTCGGCGCGCTATGTCGGTCCGGCGCCGCAGCACGCACTCCTCCCGAGGTAGGCCACAATGGCGGCGTGATAGTGCTCGGCGCAGACGACCCGTTGGCGGTCGAGGCCACGCAGTCGGTCCAGGGCGGCGACGTGGATCGGTTGGTGCAACTGCTGCGCGAGCATCCGTCGCTCGCCAACGCCCGCATCGGCGCGTTCCCTGACGGCATGTCGCGCACGCTGCTGCACGCCGCCACCGACTGGCCCGGCCACTTTCCGAGCAACGCGCAAGTGGTGCAGTTGCTGATCGACGCCGGTGCCGACGTGAACGCCCGCTTCACCGGCCCGCACACGGAGACGCCGCTGCATTGGGCGGCGAGCTCCGACGACGTGTCCGTGATCGACGTGCTGCTCGACAACGGCGCCGACATCGAGGCGCCGGGGGCCGTGATCGGCGGTGGGACGCCGCTCGCCGACGCCACCGCGTTCGGGCAGTGGAACGCGGCCCGGCGGCTGATCGAGCGCGGCGCCCGTTCGACGCTGTTCGAGTCGGCGACGTTGGGGCTGATCGACCGGATCGAGCCGCTGTTCGAGGCCGACCGGCCACCCGCCACCGACGAGGTGACCGCCGCCTTCTGGGGGGCCTGCCACGGCGGCCAGCGCGCTACCGCGGAATACCTTCTAGCTCGCGGTGCGGACTGCGACTGGGTGTCACGGTGGGACTCGACGACGCCGCTCGACGCCGCCCGCCGCAGCGAGGCGGCCGACGTCGTCGACTGGTTGCTTTCGCTCGGCGCCGGCTCGGCATCGAGAACCGTCGTCGTGCCCCACCAGGAACACGACTAGCTACGAACACGACTGTCAACGATCACCACTACCCTCACCAGTCGTGTCCGATCGCCTCACCAGCGACGTCGTCGCCAAGGTCGCCCGCTTGGCCCGCCTCGACCTGACCGTCGACGAGATCGAGGAGGCGACCGCGCAGTTGGGCAAGATGCTCGACCACTTCGCCGAGATCGACGCCCTGGACCTATCCGACGTCGAGCCGATGAACCAGCCGTATCTCCTGCAGAACGTGATGCGCGAAGACGTCGAGCAGCCTTGCCTCGACCGTGACGAGGTGCTCGCGGAAGCGCCGCAGACCGAAGACGGCCGTTTCCGTGTGCCGCCGGTGATCGGCATCGAGGTCTGACGATGGCCGTTCGGACCGTTGCCGACATCGCCGCAGGCGTCCGTGCCGGCAACCTCCGAGCGGCCGACGTCGTCGAGCAGCACCTGGACGCGATCGCCGCACGCGAGCCCGAGATCCATGCCTTCAACCTCGTGATGACCGACGCCGCGCGTGAGCGGGCGGCGGCGATCGACGCGACGGTCGCCGCGGGAGGAGATCCCGGTCCGCTCGCCGGCGTGCCGGTCGCGCTCAAGGACAACATGTGCACGCGAGGTGTGCCCACCACGTGCTCGTCGCGGATCCTCGACGGGTGGAAGCCGCCGTACGACGCGACGATCGTCACCCGGCTGGAGGCGGCGGGCGCCGTCATCATCGGCAAGACCAACCTCGACGAGTTCGCGATGGGGTCGAGCACCGAGAACTCTGCGTTCGGCCCGACGCGCAACCCGCTCGACACGAGCCGCGTGCCCGGCGGGTCGTCGGGCGGTTCGGCGGCTGCGGTGGCGGCGGGATTCGCGGCACTCGCCTTCGGGTCTGACACGGGTGGCTCGATCCGCCAGCCGGCGGCGCTGTGCGGCGTGATCGGCATCAAGCCCACGTATGGCCGCGTCAGCCGTTACGGCCTGGTCGCGTTCGCCAGCAGCCTCGATCAGATCGGCCCGTTCACGCACACGGTGGGCGACGCCGCGATCGCGCTGCAGGTCGTGTCGGGCCATGACCCGTATGACTCGACGTCGATCCCTGAGCCGCTGCCCGACTACTCGGCGGCGCTCGGCCGTGGGGTGGATGGTCTGCGCGTGGGTCGCATCACCGACCTGCCGCAGGGCGCCGACCCCGACGTCGCCGAGCGTACGGAGCAGGCGTTCGAGTCGCTCGCCGCCTCCGGCGCCACGATCGTCGACGTCGAAGTGCCGGCGTTCACCTACGGGCTGACCGCCTACTACATCATCGCCCCAGCCGAGGCGTCATCGAACCTGGCCCGCTACGACGGCGTGCGCTACGGGTTGCGCGTCGATGCGCCCGACACGAACGCGATGTACGCGGCGACGCGCACGGCGGGGTTCGGCGACGAGGTGCGGCGGCGGGTCCTGCTGGGCACGTACGCGCTGTCGGCCGGGTACTACGACGCCTACTACGGCAAGGCGCTGCGCATCCGACGCTTGATGGCGCGCGACTTCGCTAAGGCGTACGAGCGTGTCGACGTGCTCGTGACCCCGACGTCGCCGAGTGTCGCCTTCACGTTCGGCTCGAAGACGGCCGACCCGCTGGCAATGTACCTGTGCGACACGTACACGATCCCCGCCGACCTGACCGGCGACCCGGCAATGAGCGTGCCGTTCGGTACCGGCGCCGACGACCTGCCGGTCGGCGTGCAGGTGATCGCCCCGGCACTCGGCGAGCCGGTGATGCTCCAGGTAGCGGCCGAACTCGAACGGGTGGCGGCGCGATTGGAGGTCGTGCGATGAGCTGGACCCACGCCGGCTATGAGATGGTCGTGGGGCTCGAGGTGCATGTCGAGCTGGCGACCCGAACGAAGTTGTTCTCTGGTTCGCCGAACCGCTTCGGCGACCCGCCGAACACGAACATCGATCCCGTGACGCTCGGCCTGCCCGGCGCGTTGCCGGTGCTGAACAAGCACGCGGTGGAGCTCGCCATGCGGATCGGGCTGGCGCTCAACTGCACGGTCCAGGCATGCGTGTTCGCCCGCAAGAACTACTTCTATCCCGACATGCCGAAGGCGTATCAGGTGAGCCAGTACGAGCAGCCGCTCAACGTCGAGGGTTGGCTCGACCTGCCCGACGGTTCGCGGGTCGGCATCGAGCGCGCCCACATGGAGGAGGACGCGGGCAAGTCCGTACATGCAGGAGGTGGCGGTCGCGTGCACGGGGCCGACTACTCCCTGATCGATCTCAACCGCGCCGGCGTGCCGCTGGTCGAGATCGTCAGCCGCCCCGACATCCGCTCGCCGGAACAGGCGCGTGTGTACGTGAGCGAGTTGCGCGCGATCCTCCTAGCGATCGGCGCGTCCGACGCGAAGATGGAAGAGGGCTCGATGCGCGTCGACGCCAACGTCAGCGTTCGCAAGCCCGGCGAGCCCTACGGCACGCGCTGCGAGATCAAGAACGTCAACTCGATCCGCTCCATCGGACGGGCGATCGAGTACGAGGCGAAGCGCCAGATCCAGACGCTGGAGCACGGCGAGAAGGTGCGCCAGCAGACGCGCCACTGGGACGAGGCCGATAACCGCACGCACACGCTCCGCGACAAGGAGGAAGCCGACGACTACCGCTACTTCCTCGAGCCCGACCTCGTGCCGGTCGCGCCCTCGCAGGAGTGGATCGAGCAAGTTCGTGCCGCGCTCGCGATGCTTCCGGCCGAGCGCCGCCAGCGGCTTGCCGACGTTGCTGGTGTGCCGGCGACGAGCGACGCCGTCACCGCAATCGTCGAGCGCGGCCAGGATGACTACGCGCTGGCGGTGGTCAGCGCCGGCGGTGATCCAGGCCGTACCCTCGTGCATCTCAAGGAAGCATTCGCCGAGCTCGGTCCGACGCCGCAGCTGCCGACCACAGCCCTCGCCGGTCTCACCAAACTCGAGGTTCACGGAACGATCACGCCGACGCAAGCGAAGTCGGTGTTGGCGCGCATGGTCCAGGATGGTGGCGGTGACCCCGCCGCGATCGCGGCGCAGATGGGATACGAAGCGATGGACACCGCCGCCCTCGAGGCGCTCGTGGACGCCGCGATCAGCGCCCAACCCGACGCCTGGGCGAAGTACCTCGCCGGCGAGAGCAAGGCGGTGGGCGCCATCGTCGGTCAGGTGATGAAGGCAAGCAGGGGCCAGGCAGACGGCAAGCTCGTCAACGAACTGATCGGCAAGCGTGCGGCCGACGCCACCTCTGGGGCCTGACCAGCGGTAATCGGACGTCATCCTGTCGTGTCCGATTTCCGCTGACAAACCGCTCGGCGGTGGGCCATCATGGTCACGTGCTCGATTCCCTGACGCTGGATTCCGACCGTTGCTATCGCGCCGCGCAGAGCCGCGACGCGCGGTTCGACGGCTGGTTCTACATCGCGGTGCGGACGACCGGCATCTACTGCCGGCCGAGCTGCCCGGCGGTCACGCCGAAGCGGTCCAACGTCGACTTCTACCGGTCGGCTGCCGCCGCCCAGCAGCGCGGCTTCCGTGCGTGCAAGCGATGCCGCCCCGACGCCTCGCCCGGATCTCCGGAGTGGGACGTGCGCGGCGATCTCGTCGGACGGGCGATGCGGCTGATCGCCGACGGTGTCGTCGACCGCGAGGGCGTGACCGGTCTGTCCCGCCGGCTCGGCTACTCCGTCCGCCATCTCAACCGGATCCTGACCGACGAGCTCGGCGCCGGACCGTTGGCCCTGGCCCGCGCGCAACGGGCCCAGACCGCGCGCACATTGATCGAGACGACCGCCCTGGGGATGACCGACATCGCCTACGCCGCCGGCTTCGGCAGTGTGCGGCAGTTCAACGACACGCTGCGCGAGGTCTACGCAGTGGCGCCGAGTGAGCTGCGGCATCGCACCCGGCGCGGCGCCACGGTGGATGCCGGCACGGTCTCTGTGCGGCTCCCGGCTCGTCAGCCGTTCGCCGGTCGGCAGCTTCTCCGCTTCCTCGGCGAACGCGCGGTTCCGGGAGTCGAACGCTTCGACGGCGCCACGTACGCGCGGACACTCACCCTGCCGCATGGGCACGGCACCGTCGAGCTGGCCGAAGCCGAAGACCATGTCGACGCGACATTCCGGCTCGCCGACTGGCGCGACCTCGCACCGGCGGTCGGCCGCATCAGGTGCCTGCTCGACCTCGACGCCGATCCGCTCTCGGTGGACGAGGCGTTGGCGCACGACGACAGACTGCGGCCACTCGTAGAGCTCAGGCCCGGTCTGCGTGTCGCCGGTTCCGTGGACCCGGCCGAGACGCTCGTCCGGGCGATCGTCGGCCAGCAGGTGTCGGTTTCCGGTGCTCGTACCGTGCTCGGTCGCGTCACTGCCGCGATCGGCGAGCCGCTTGCGCTCGCCCACGACGGCCTCACTCATGTCTTCCCTTCGATGGATCGAATGTCGGTCGCGGATCAGGTGGCCCTCCCGATGCCACTGGCGCGCGCCGCGACGTTGCGGCGGGTCGGCCAGCTGGTGGTCAGCGGCGAGCTCGACCTCGACCCCGGCGCTGACAGGTCGGCGCTTGTCGACCAGCTCGTCGGCGTGCGTGGAATCGGTCCCTGGACCGCGCAGTACGTGGTGATGCGTGGGCTCGGTGACCCCGACGTCTTCCTGGTCGGCGACCTCGGCGTGCGGCGTGCCCTCGCCGCACACGATCTCGATGGCGCCGAATCGGACCGCTGGCGTCCTTGGCGTACGTACGCCATGCACCACCTGTGGGCAACACTGTGAAGGAGCACATCATGACGACGAACACGACGACGAACACGACGACCGGCACCACGAAGAGGCAGCTGGTCCGCACTGCGATCGCTTCGCCGATCGGCCCGCTGACGATCGTTGCCACCGACGACGCGGTCGTGGCGATCCGCTGGGACCACGAGCCGTTCGACCACCGAGCCACGGGCAACGTTGTCGACGTGGAGCGCGGCGATCACGCCGTGCTCGACGAGGCCGTGCGCCAACTCGACGAGTACTTCGCCGGCGAGCGGCTCGAGTTCGACCTACCGCTGGAACCGAACGGCACGCCGTTCCAACGCGAGGCCTGGACGACGCTGCGAGGGATCCCGTACGGGGAGACGATCAGCTACGGCGAGCAGGCCCGCCGGCTCGGCGACCGCAACAAATCACGCGCGGTCGGCGCTGCGAACGGGAGGAACCCGATCCCGATCGTGGTGCCCTGCCACCGCGTCGTCGGCGCCAACGGCCATCTCACCGGCTTCGGCGGTGGTCTCGACGTCAAGGCATGGCTGCTGCAGCACGAGCTGCAGGTGCGCGCCCGTGCCCGGTAGCGACACCGCCGGTCAAGCGTGCGGGTCGCGGCCGGTGTAGGCGAGCAGCTTCTCCTGCGTCGATGCGTCGTCCGCGACGTGCACCTCAGGCTTGAACACGCCCTTGCGCTGCTCGTCGGTCAGGCGCCCGTGGATCGTGCTGTACGCCGCCTCGGCCAGGCCGGCCGGCATCGCCGTGTCCTGTCCGGTGGCCTTGGCGAGATCCCACCCGTGCAACAGCTGGTCGGCGAAGGCGATGCCGAGCATGGGGCCGGACTTCTCCAGCACGTCTTTGTCGCCATAGGTGCTCAGCGTCTCCTCGCGGGCGCGCTTGAAGTCGCCGACCGGGTCGTCGCTGAGCAGCGTGCTCGGCGGCGTCTGACCTGGCGGTGAGGCGTTCTCGCCACGTGCCGATCCGACGAAATAGCGCTGTGTCTCGAGCATGTGGTTCATCAGCTCACGCACGTGCCACTTGTCGCACGGCGTGTCGGAATCGAGCTCGTTTGCGGCGCCTTTGACCTTGTCAAGCGTCCATTCGCTGGCGCGCGAATAGAGCTCGAGCAGATCGTTGGTCATGGGGCACCCCCTTCCTATCTGGGAATTTCGGTGCTACCCGAGCGCTCAGGGGCGCAAACGCCGGGCGTTGCTGGTCACTTGCTCTGCTGGTGCCGATCGACGGCTCGCGCCAGCAAATCCCGGCCGCGCCCGTCGAGCTCGATCGTGAGCGCAGCCGCCTTGCCCGCTTCGCTCATCTTTGCGAGCGTCTTGGCGATCACGTTCGTCATGTGCTCCGCATCCAGCCGGTCGGCGGTGTCGCTCAGTTGCGTCTCGAGGAACGTCAGGCACACCGCGTCCTCGAAGACCTGAACTTCTGGATCACTGCCCAGCCCGACCTTGGCCACGATCGACGACGCTCGCTCGGCGACGGCGGTCTCCACCCCGGCCTGCGCGAGCAGTTCGCCAAGCTCGTGCGCGTGGCGGTGCTTCTGGTCCCGGCGCCAGCGCAGGTAGCCGGCGCGGCCGCCGGGATAGCTGGCTCGCGGTACGACCCAGCGGCGCAGGTGGTGCGCCCGAGCCGCCAGGCGTAACGCCGACGACGCATGCGGATCGAGCAGGACGACCCAGCCCTCGGCCAATCGACCCTGCACCAGCGCCAACGGCTCGCCCTCGTGCTCGTTCGGATCGGCGGCGTTGGCGGCATCGATCGCCGACCGGGCCCGATCAATCGCCTCCATGCGCGTCACCGTAGGCGGCGCGCGCGGCGCCGATCACCGAGCCGTAGCGGTCGACCGCATCGGCGTCGGCGGCATCGCTCAGGCTGACCACCACATGGTCGACGCCGGCGTCGACGAAGCGGTCTATGCGCGCCACGTGTTGCTCGACCGTTCCGGCGTTGACCGCCCGGGCGTGCCGCTCGGCCGACAGCTTTCGCGGGCGCGTCGCGTCGACCAGTTGCTTGACGTGAACCGGGTCGTTGCCGACCAGCACCGTCGACAGATGCGACACCGAGATCGTGCCGGGCTCGCGGCCGACCGCCGCGCAATGCTGGCCGAGAACGGCCACCTTGCGGCGCACGACGTCTGGTTCGCCGAACAAGTTGCAGGCGTCGGCACCGGCGGCAACGAGCTGCAAGGTGCGCCGCTCGCCGGACCCGCCGACCATGATCGGGATTCGTGCTTGCAGAGGACGCGGGTAGCACGACGTGTCAGGCACACGCAGCGTGCGCCCGTGGAACGGCTTGCCGCCCGGCGCCCACATCATCGGCAGCAACTCGAGCGCGTCGGCGAGCAGCGCGTACCGCTCGGGAACGGGCGGGAAGCGCCATCCGTAGGCGCGGTGTTCGTCCTCGTACCAGCCGATGCCGAGCCCGCAGATCGCCCGCCCGCCCGAGAGCACGTCGAGCGTGGCGACGATCTTGCCGAGCAGTGGCACGCTCCGGTGCGTGATGCCGGAAACCATCGTGCCCAGCCGAATCGTGTCCGTGCATGCGGCGAGATGGGAGAGCGTCGTCCAGCTCTCGAGCATGTCGAGCCACGGTGGGCCGAACATCGGAATCTGCCGGAAGTGGTCCATCACGTACAGGGCCTCGAAACCGGCTGCCTCCGCACGGCGGGCCAGCTCGCGCACATGCGGCCCGAGATCCGACGGCCCTCCGGGCCAGGTGAACTGCGGGATCTGCAGACCGAACGTGAGCTGCCGTTCTGATGCAGCGTGGACGCGCCGCGCGTCCGCCGTCGCCGGACGAGTCAACGACGGGGCAACCTGCATCGGCACGACTTCTGGCGTGATCTCGTGCACGCCGTCGAACGACTCGCTGCGGACGGCCGCGACGACAGTCCGGAACTCGGCGAGCTGGACCCGCAGCACCGCCTCGGGCACCCGCTTCTGTCGCGCCTTGTTCCACCGTCGGATGTCGACGGCCGCCGTGGCGAACACCACGGCATGACAAGCCACGCCGTACTTGGCCGCCAGCGTCCGCCACCGCTCCCGCCGGGCGACGTCGGTGCCAAGCGTGTCGACGACGGTCGTGAGCCGACGGCGCATGCGGCGCTCGACGACGTCGTCCAGCAGCGCGAAGGCGTCGGCAGACGCGCGTAGGTCGTCCTCACCCTCCCCGGCCAGCGCGCGCAACGAGTCGCTGCCGATCACCCGGCCGGCGAAGTGCTCGTTCGCCCACCGCGTCTTGCCTGCCCCCGACGGCCCCACGAGCACCACCAGACACGGCGAAGGCAGTTCGAGCACGGCAACATCACCCGCCGACGATGGTCGCCGCCAAGGCGACTCGGTGATCGTTCGTCCAAGGCGGTCCCAGCCTCGAGCGAGGACCGTTCAGCACGTGGTCGGCACGGTCGCCCAGCATGTCGAGGGCGCGATCGACGACGTGCTTGGCGTCGTAGAGATCGACGTGCCAGTCCAGCGTGCGAGCGACGGCCGCAAGCACCTGGCGATACATGATGGCGTCGGCGCGTGCTTCGTACGGCGCCCGCATCTGCACGCCGATGTCGTCAGGAAAGTCGGGCGGCCAGCGACGCAGCGATATTGAAACCACGGGTTCGCGCAGAAAGTGCGCGAGCTCGTCCAGACCGGCCTGCGTTGCGCGGGCCACCGATGCCCGCACGTTCGCGACAAGCGCAGCCGTCGCCGCCACGTCGAGCCGTTTGCTGTCGTAGTGGATCGGTGCCGGCGTCACGCCTGGTTCGATCAACTCGATCCGTCGACGATCGGCGACCTCGTGGTCGATCGACGCAGTCACCGCTACCGCCCAACCGAAATGGTCGAAGATCCCGATCCGCATCTGCAGCGCAACTTATGAGGTGACCCGCCCGGTGTCACGGAACCGATCTCGCTATGGTGAACCGTAACGATTGTTGTCCGCTTGGTCGCCTTGAACGTCACAGGGTCGCTTCCGGTGCCGCAGCCGCCCGGAGGGGACGACATGTCTGATCCTGTTCCATTGTTCGAGGAAGCTGTCTCGTCACTGACGCGCTACTTCGTCGGCAACCAGACCCTGGGCGAGACGTTGCACCAGGTGGCGGAACTGACGACACAGGCGGTTCCCGTCGCCGATCATGTCGGTATCACCTTGCTGGTCGACAGCAAGCTGAAGACGGCGGTGTTCACCCATCCCGAGGTGCCAGAGATCGACCAAGCCCAATATCGCACGGGCGAAGGACCCTGTATCGACGCCTACCGCTCCGGGACCCCGTACATCATCGAGTCGACGCGGGAGCCGGGCCGCTGGCAGGAGTTCCGCGACTCCGCCGAACGTCACGGTGTGCTGAGCACGTTGTCGCTACCGCTGCTCACTCACGATGGTTCGATCGGCGCACTGAACCTGTACTCCGCGGTCGAAGGGGCCTTCGACGAGGAGCAACAGCGCGTCGCCGAATTATTCGTCACCCAGGCGGCGTTCGTGCTCGCCAACGCCCAGGCGTACTGGGACGCGCGCAGCCTAAGCGAGAACCTCACGCAGGCGATGGAGAGCCGGGCCGTGATCGAGCAAGCCAAAGGCATCATCATGGCGACCATGCGTTGCGACCCGGACGCCGCTTGGGAGCTGCTCAAGAGCCAATCCCAAGCGCAGAACGTCAAGGTCCGAGAGCTGGCGACCGAACTCGTGCGCAACAACAACCGCCAGAGCCCCGGGGCCGACGGCTGATCAGGTGCGGTGGCGTGCTTTGGCTGCCTGCTCTCGACTCGCGCGGGCAGCGGCCTGCTTGCGCTCGTGCATCTCCTTGCGCTTGGCTTTGATCGCCGCCCGTTCGTCAGGATCGACCTCGGCGACGTACATCGGCGCCATCGGCCGCGGCTCGGCCGGCGGCAGCTGGACCAGTTCGTCGTGCTTGAGCAGGTCACGGATGATCGCCGACGCCGGCGCCTCACCGACCACGGTCGAGGCCAGCATCATCCGCGTCAGCGCCAGCCCGTGACGCTCGACGATGCCGGGCAGGATCTCGCGCAACTCGTCGGACGTCGGATTCTCGGCATGGTCCCCGAGTTGCTCGATGCAGTCGGCCAGCGTTGCGTCCGTGAGCACGAGAGTGATCCCCTCGAGCGTGCCGTCGAGCCGCCCGCGGGCAACTGCCGCGCGTATCTCGTCGGGCGACGGCTCACCCTTGAGCACCTCGGCGAGTGCGTCCCGATGGTCGTCGTCGAGCGCTTCCACCGCGGCGGTGAGCTCTTCGTCGGTCGTGGCGGCGAAGCAGCGGTCGAGCAGTCCGAGCGCTTGGAGGCGGTTCTTCACCTGATTCACGGCGCCCGACGTTATCCCCGCAGCGTGGCGTCTGCTCGGGGGCGTCGTCTAGCATGCCGACCGTAATCGCTTTCATCTGAGGGGGTCTGCAGCGATGGCAACGGTTCAGCTGGAGAACGTGAACAAGGTGTACGACAACGGCTATCACGCCATCCACGACCTCAGCCTCGACATCAGCGACGGTGAGTTCCTCGTGCTCGTTGGCCCGTCGGGCTGTGGCAAGTCCACGGCGCTGCGGATGATCGCCGGGCTCGAGACCATCTCCAACGGCCAGATGCGGATCGGCGAGAAGGTCGTCAACGACGTCGAGCCGAAAGACCGTGACATCGCGATGGTGTTCCAGAACTACGCCCTCTACCCACACATGTCGGTGTACGACAACATCGGTTTCGCGCTCAAGCTCGCGAAGGTGCCCAAGGAGGAGATCGACAAGCGGGTCCGCAAGGCGGCCGAGACGCTCGAGCTCACCACCTATCTCGATCGCAAGCCCGGACAGCTCTCCGGCGGTCAGCGCCAGCGAGTGGCGATGGGCCGAGCCATCGTGCGCCAGCCGGCGGCGTTTTTGATGGACGAGCCGCTGTCGAACCTCGACGCCAAGCTGCGCGTGCAGATGCGCGCCGAGATCGCGGCACTCCAGCGCGACCTCGGCGTCACCACGTTCTACGTCACCCATGACCAGGTCGAGGCGATGACGATGGGCGACCGCGTGGCCGTCATCAAGGACGGCTACCTCCAGCAGGTCGATACGCCGCAGAGTCTCTACGACAAGCCGGCCAACGTGTTCGTCGCGGCATTCATCGGGTCGCCCTCGATGAACCTGTTCGAGGGTCAACTCTCGTTCAACGGAGACGGCGCATCGGTCAAGCTCGGTAGCCAGACGCTGACGCTCGCCCCCGAGACCCTCGCCGCCCGTCCGGCGCTGCGCAATTACGAGGGCAACAAGGTCGTGGTCGGTATTCGCCCCGAAGACTTCGAGGATGTGGCGCTCGCCGGCAATGTGCGCGACGGCGCCACCCTGAAGTCGCAGGTGCAGCTGATCGAGGCGCTCGGTTCCGAGATCATGGTTCACTTCTCTCTCGACGCCCAGACCGTCGACTCCGGGGACCCCGATGCCGTGGAGGAGGCCGGTGTGACGGCCAACACGGTCGGCCGCTTCCACCCCCGGTCGCGGGTCCGGATCGGCGATACCGCCGAGATCGCCGTGTCCACGGAGAACATGCACTTCTTCGACCGCGACACGCGCCTGGCGATCTGGTAACGCCCGACATCACAACCACCTGCGCGCGGTGATACACCTGGCGGCGTGTCGGCGCAGATCACTGCCCGTGAGGCGGGGACGCAGCCCGTCGGTCTGACGTTCTCGCTCGCGCCGGGCAGCTACCGCCATTGGATGCTCGCGTTCGACGGCCCCATCGCCACCCTGGCGATGGATGTGATGCCCGACGGCGGGCTCTCGCACGACTACGACCTCAAGCTCAACACGTATGACCTGGCCGTGGACATCGAGCTCAACGACATCGTGCAGCGGTTGCGCTTCGAGCACCCAGAGGTCAAGGCGGTGGTGCTCACCGGCGCCGTCGACAAGGTGTTCTGCGCCGGCGCCAACATCCAGATGCTCGCTGGCGCCTCGCACGTCCACAAGGTCAACTTCTGCAAGTTCACGAACGAGACGCGGAACGCGATCGAGGAGGCCGGCGCGCTGTCGGGGCAGACCTGGATCGCCGCCGTCAACGGCACCGCCGCCGGCGGCGGCTATGAGCTCGCCCTGGCCTGTGACGAGATCGTGCTGGTCGACGACCGTGCCTCGACGGTGTCGCTCCCCGAAGTACCGCTGTTGGGTGTGCTGCCAGGCACAGGTGGGTTGACGCGGCTGGTCGACAAGCGCCACGTCCGGCGCGACCTCGCCGACGCGTTCGCGACGAAGGCCGAGGGGCTGAAGGGCCAGCAGGCGCTCGAGTGGGGGCTCGTCGACGCGATCGCGTCGCGCACTGCGTTCGAGGCGACCGTGCGGGAACGTGCTCTCGCTCGCGCCGCCGGGTCGGATCGCCCTGATTCCGGTCCCGGCGTCGCGCTCGCGCCGCTCGCGACCGAATGGGCGGGCGACGGCGCGCGCTACGACCACGTGCGCGTCGAGCTCGATCGCCAGCTCGGTGCGGCGACGATCACGGTTCTCGGGCCGCTTTCGCCCGAGCCGGCTGATGCCACGCAGCTGCAAGCAACAGGGGCAACCGCCTGGATCATCGCTGCCGCGCGTCAGCTCGACGATGCGATCCTCCACCTGCGCTTCGACGAGCCGGAGATCGGCACGTGGTTGCTACGGACACAAGGCAACGCCGATCGCGTTGCGACCGCGGAAGCCGTGCTCGCCGAGCCGCACTGGTTGACGCGCGAGACCCGGCTGCTGTGGGCGCGGACGCTCAAACGTCTCGACGTCACGTCGCGCACGCTGGTGGCCTTGGTCGAGCCCGGCAGCTGCTTCACCGGCACGCTCGCCGAGCTCGTGCTCGCAGCCGACCGCAGCCTTGCGCTCGACGGCGCCTGGGAGCGCACAACCGACCCGCCGGCAACGATTCGGCTCACTCCCGCCAACGCCGGCTGGTACCCGATGGGCAATGGCCTGTCGCGACTGGCGACACGCTTCTGGGGGCGGCCGGACGCACTGGAGCGCACCTCCGCCGTTGTCGGCGAGGATCTCGACGCCGGGGCCGCGGTGGACGCCGAGCTCGTGACCGCCGCTCTCGACGACCTCGACTGGGACGACGAGGTGCGCGTTCTGCTCGAGGAGCGCAACAGCTTCTCACCCGACGCGCTGACCGGCATGGAGGCGAGCTTCCGCTTCGCCGGTCCGGAGACGATCGAAACGAAGATCTTTGCCCGGCTCTCCGCATGGCAGAACTGGATCTTCCAGCGTCCGAACGCGGTTGGCGCCGAGGGCGCCCTGCGACGCTTCGGATCGGGTTCGCGCCCGACCTACGACCGCAGGAGAGTGTGATGACGACCGTCGACGTCGACGCCCGGATCCCCAACAACGTCGGTCTCGCCGACGACCGCCGGTTGCAGCGCGCGCTCGAGGCGTGGCAGCCCCGCTTCATCGAATGGTGGAAGGAGCTGGGGCCGGTCGCGTTCCAGGACAACGACGTCTACCTCCGCACCGCCATAGCCGTGGGTCAAGAGGGGTGGGCCAACTTCGACTACGTCAGGATGCCCGACTACCGGTGGGGCATCTTCCTGGCCGACCCCGAGCCCGACCGCCGGATCGGCTTCGGTGACCACCGAGGCGAGCCCGTGTGGCAGGAGGTACCCGGCGAATACCGGGCCGACCTGCGCCGGCTGGTGGTGGTGCAGGGCGACACCGAGCCGGCATCGGTGGAGCAGCAGCGGGCGCTGTGCCAAACGGCGCCGAGCCTCTACGACCTGCGCAACCTGTTCCAGGTGAACGTCGAGGAGGGGCGGCACCTGTGGGCGATGGTGTACCTGCTGCACCGCTACTTCGGGCGCGACGGCCGCGACGAGGCCGACGAGATGTTGGAGCGCCACGCCGGTGACGAGGACAACCCGCGCATCCTGGGTGCGTTCAACGAGCCCACGCCGGACTGGCTGTCGTTCTTCCTCTTCACTTACTTCACCGACCGCGACGGCAGGTTCCAGCTCGCCTCGCTGCGCGAGAGCGGCTTCGATCC
>DASQTR010000076.1:0-3572 GCA_035641795.1 Ilumatobacter sp. | reverse complement strand
CCCGCCGGCGGGTGTACGGGGGCGCCCTGCAGCCGCCAGCGGGTGCCGTTGTCGGCCACCAACCGGTCGAGCAGGTGCGCCGGATTCACGACGAGGAACGAGGGCGAGGTCGACATCATCAACACCCCGACGTTGGCCGTGCCATCGCCACGCGGGATCATCCAGCCGTATCCGGTGATCGGCGTCCCGGCGCGATCCTCGAGGTCGACGACGAGCTCCATCTCGGCCGCGTCGTGCAATGACGAGGTGTAGATCGCCCGTTGGGCGAGAGCGGAGGGCCAAGTGGGATGGCGGTACGTGCCGAGGGCGCGGCCGAAGCGACTGTTGGCGCCGTCGGCGACGACCGTGAACGTCGCCCGCACTTCCGTCGTCGTGCCGTCGTGGCGGATGAGTCGCGCGCCGCGCACGAAGCCGCGTTCGACTATCGGCGCCGTCGCCTCGTGACTGCCCAGGACTGTGGCGCCGGCGGCGACCGCGTGCTCGACGAGCATCGCGTCGAGCCGCTCGCGCGGCGCCACCAGCCCGTGGTCGGGCTGCTCCTCGTGACCCGGCCAGCGCGCCGCTGAGCTGGACGAGCGTGTGGTGAACCGGACGTGCGTGACGGCGTGGAAGCCGGCGAGGCGGTCGCGCGCGATGCCGCTGCGCTCGAGGGCGACGAGCGCTCTCGGCGTGAGCAGCTCGCCGCAGGGCTTTCCGCCCGGGGCGGGCGCGCGGTCGACGACCACCACGCGGTGACCGCTGGCGGCGACCGTCGCGGCGACGGCGGATCCGGCCGGTCCGGCGCCGACCACGAGCACGTCGACCGCGGGCCGGCTCGCGCTCACGGCCCTGGCGTCACGACATCACTCGCCGGCGGACGAGCTGGGGATCGGCGCCTCACCGATCGGGATGATGTCAGGGAAGCGCTGCTCGAGCGTGCGGATGTCACCACCGGCTTCGACGTCGGCGAAGATCTCGGATTCCTCACCGCACCACTCGTCGTATTCGAGGGCCATGTCGGCGGGATCGGCTCCCCCGAGGTTGTAGCGCTCGTGGCACACGACGCCGAGGATCTCGGCATCGGTGAGGTTGCCGCCCCAACCGGGCATCGCCGCGCCGCGGCCGAACACCACGCGCGGCCCGCCCTCGCGATCGGGATCGCTGTACACCTCGACCCCCGCCGCGGCGTACTGCTCGGACCCGTAGTACACGAAGCGCAGCTGGTCCTCGATGTGGGGGAACGTCGCCAGCACCTCGCCGTTGGTGAACGCGTAACCGACCCCGCCGCCCCCATCGCCGCCGTGGCAGCTTGCACACACTCCGTACGTTTCGGTGCCGACCGCTAGCGGACCCGCAGCCGCCTCCGCTTGCGTGGTGACGGCGCGGGCGTACATGAACGCCCACAGCGGCAGCAGGGCGAGCGCGAGCATCGCCCAGTAAGGAATTCGGTTGCGGCGCTTGTGGGCCGCGACCACGTAGCTGTCAGGCGGAGGCGGCGGGGCCGCGGCGGCCACGGGCGCCTGGCCGCGCCCGGTGGGCGCGGTCGTAGGCGGTGCTGCGGCTGGAGCAGATTCCTGCGTGGTCGCCGGTGTCGAAGCGGTGGTGGGCGCGGCCGGCGTGGCCGACTCACCCGTTTCGCCCTCGAGCACGGCGCGGCGTTCGCGACTTCGCTTCAGCAGGTGCTCGGGGATCTCCGTCACGCGCCGCCACGATAGACGGCCGCTGCGGCCGTTTTGAATTCTCGTGCCGCCGCGGCATCGCCTCCGAACGCGCCTCGTCCGCGGGCACGCCGCTTCTCTTTTTCACAAGCGAGCACCGTGGGCAGACTTGACCGGCGAGGATGTCGCCACTCGGCAACAGCCGACTACAGTGCAGGTCACGACTTCGTGCGAGCGTTCACGAGCCGGAAAGCAGTCGGTCCGAGTGCCCGCACCAACGAGAACGAAGGCGAAAGGTCACGACGAGCGAGATGATCGCTTTCAACTGGTTTGGCCAGGACTGGGTGATCCCAGGCGCCAACACCGCGTTCCTCACGTCCTTGATCGCGGCCACGTTGCTGACCTTGGTGGCGATCCCGTACGGGAAGCGTCGCCCCCGTGGCACCCCGGTCTCGTGGGGCGAGGCGATGCTGGCCGCCACGTACGCGTTCGGCGTGATGTTTCTCGCCTTCGGGGTCGTACCCCACCAGTGGATCGCCCACGCCGACGCCGATCTCGGCTGGAACCGCACCTACATCGTCTACGGACCGGGCGGCATCCTGAAGCCCCAGACCGCCGGCGGGTGGAACCCGATCACGCTTCAGTACCAGGCGATCCGCGACGTCATCGTCGTGCTGATCCACGTCTACTTCTTCGGACTGCTGATCTTCATCTGGAGCTGGTGGCAGAAGCGCGGCGCCGATACGGCCCCGCGCGAGCTGGAAACCAGTACCTATGGCCGTCCCTTGGTGAAGAAGGGCTGAGGTTCTCATGACCAAGACCGACGCCAATCCGCCGATGATGCCCTACACCGACGAGTACACGCTCGTCGAGGTCGACGCCGACTACCTCACGCGGGCGGTCAAGCCGAAGCAGTTCATCCACATCGACCAGACCGAGTGCATCATGTGCGAGGGCTGCGTCGACATCTGCCCCTGGAAGTGCATTCACATGGTGTCGCCCGATGCCATCCAGGAGGCTGACGGCACAGAGCAGCCGGGCGCCGACCCCAGTGACAAGGTCGTGTTCATCATCGACGACGACATCTGCACGCGGTGCGCGCTCTGCGTCGACCGCTGCCCGACCGGGGTGATCATCCTGGGCAAGGTCGGCCAGCCGACCGCCGCCGGCGACACCCATGCCCGCACCAACAGTCATGGTTATGGCTATGGCATGCGTTTCTGACGCGATGACCGAGACCGACTGACCGAAGACACCCGAGCGAAGACACCGACCGAACGACACCAATCCGAACGACACCGACCCGAACGACACCGACCCGAACGACGAGCGACTCCATGGCGAAGATCATCGACGACACACCGAAGCCAACGATGAAGGACCGCGCCCAGAAGCTCGTCGACGGCGTGCAAGGCGGACAGGTCTGGTCGAGCATCTTCCGGCCCGGTTCGATCTTCCGCAAGGGCTACAGCGACAGCCCCCGTAACCGTTCGTACGTGATTATGAACAGCGTGCTCTACCACCTTCACCCCGTGAAGGTGAAGCGTCACGCGGTCAAGGTCAGCTACACGCTGTGTCTCGGCGGATTGAGCTTCTTCCTCTTCATCTTGCTCACCGTCACCGGCATCTTCCTCATGTTCTTCTACCGCCCCACGGCGGCGCAGGCGTGGAACGACATCTCGACGTTGCAAACATCGGTGTCGTTCGGACTGCTCGTGAGAAACATGCACAGATGGGGCGCGCACCTCATGGTGCTGTCGGTGTTTCTGCACATGGCACGCGTCTTCTATCACGGTGCATACAAGTCGCCGCGCGAGTTCAACTGGGTGATCGGCGTCATCCTGCTGATGCTGACGCTGCTGCTGTCGTTCACCGGTTACCTGCTGCCGTGGGACCAGTTGGCGCTGTGGGCCGTCACCGTGGGCACGAACATGA
>DASQTR010000075.1:0-12711 GCA_035641795.1 Ilumatobacter sp. | reverse complement strand
ATCAGCAGCGCGCCGAGCGCACCGGCCCACAGCCACGCACTGTTGCTCTGTTGCGGGATGCCGGACAGGCCGCCGGCACCGCGGGTCAGCTGGTCCCAGTTCTTCACGAGCTGATCGACGACGAACAACGCCGCCAGCGTGATCATCGTCGGCGCCAAGCCACTGGCGCGGCACACGACGACACCGACCAGCGAACCGATCGCCACGGTGACCGCCACGGCGAACAGCAACGAGCCGGCGGCGCCGAAGTGGATCTCCTCCAGGCCGAACGGAATATCGGGCAGTGCTCGCGACTTGGCGGCCAGCGGAATCGCCACGATCGCCGTGGCGTAGGCGGCGATCTCTGCGAACGCCATGTGACCGAAGCTGAGCACGCCGGTGTTGCCGATGAACAGTTGCATCCCGAGCACGAGCATCACGTTGGTGAGCATCTCGTCGATCAGGAGCTCGCGGGACGAGCCTCCGCTGGCGGTGTAGATCGACGAAAGGACGAACAAGCCGGCGAGCAACGTCAGGCTGGCGACGGTGCTGCGGCCTGCCTTGAGCAACGCGTCCGACGTACGCGTCACACGCGCTCCGCTGACTCGACCTTGAACAGGCCGCTCGGTCGGACGACGAAGAACACGGCGACGATGATGAAGACGACGCCGGTCGAGAAGCGGTCGAGGCCCTCGGACACGTCGGGCAGGTACGAGCGCGTGAACGTCTCCATCAAGCCGAGCGCGAGCCCACCGAGCACGGCGCCCGGGAAGCTGCCGAGACCACCGATGACCGCTGCGATCACCGCTTTGAGCAGCCAGTCCGACCCCATCGACGGCTCCGCCGCGGGTTGCCGCATCACGATCAGGCATGTGGCGATGCCGGCGAGCAGGCCGGCGAAGGCGAACGAACCGGAGATCACACGATTGGCGCGCACACCCATGAGACGGGCGGCGTCGAAGTCCTCCGAGGCACCGCGCGTGGCGATGCCGAACATCGTGCGGCGGAACACCAATCCCGTGCCGATCAGTGTCACGGTCGTGACCGCGATCGTCACGATGTCCATCACCTCGATGCGCACGTCGCCGAGCGTGAACGAATTGAAGACCCAGGCTGGCTTTGGGAATGCGCGCTGCTTCGGGGAGACGAAGATCTGCCACAGCGCGTGCGACAGCCGCTCGATCGCGAATGACGTCAGCAACATCACGAACGGATCGGCCGTGCGCACCCACCGGAAGGCCACCTTCTCCATCACGACCGACGCGATGACGGCAGAGGCGATGATGACGATCGGCATCCACCACCAGCTGCCACCGTGCAGGAAGAAGAAGTAGGCGGTGTAAGCGCCCACCGCGATCAGCTCGCCGTGAGCGAAGTTGACCAAGTGCATCACGCCGAAGATCAGCGAGATGCCGAGCGCCAGCAGGGCGTACGTGCTGCCGATGCCGAGCCCGTCGATCGTCGTCTGGATGAGTCGGATCACGAGGCGGCGTCCTCCCCGAGTCCGATGAACGCCTCGAAGAGATCGACGCGCTGCGCCAGCTCGGCACCGGACCCCGAGGCCACGATCCGCCCCGTTCGCAGCACATATCCACGGTCGGCCAGTTCCAGGGCGCGCTTGGCGTTCTGCTCGACGACCAGCAAGGTGCGGCCTTGTTGAGCCAACGACTTCAACAGGTCGAACACGACGTCGACCATCGTCGGCGCCAGCCCGAGCGTCGGCTCGTCGAGCAGCAGCAGCTTCGGATCGCTCATCAGCGCCCGGGCGACGGCGAGTTGCTGGGCTTCGCCGCCGGACAAAAAGCCGGCCGACACGTTCGACTTGACTCCGAGCACCGGGAACAGGTCGGTCATCTCCTCGAGCCGCGTCCGGCGACTCGCAGGCGTGGCCGTGATACCGGCCAGTCGGAGGTTCTCGGCGACGGTGAGGTCCTTGAAGAGCCGCCGACGCTCCGGAACCAGCGCCAGGCCGCGCCGCACCAGCGACGCAGGCTCCGCCTTCGTGACGTCGGCGTTGTCGAACCGGATCGTCCCACGCGCCGGACGCAACAGGCCGGCGACGGTGTTCAACAACGTCGTCTTGCCGGCGCCATTCGGGCCGACGAGCGCGACGAACTCTCCTGCCGCCACCTCCAGGCTGGCATCGGCCAGCGCCGTGATCGCACCGTAACGAGTGGTGACCTGTTCGACCTCGAGCACGAACGGCGCGCCGTGTCAGGAACCGGCTATGTACTCGGGTCGCAGCGATTCCACGAATGCCGGCGCGCCGCCCTCCACGGTGAGGATGACGACGTCCTTGTCCGGTACGCCGTTCTTGCCGGCGTACGTCACCGTCCCGGTCGTGACGGGGAGGTCCGTGAGGCCGTTGATCGCCGAGATCAGCGCTGCGCCGTCGACGCTGCACGCCTGCGTCGCAGCCGCTGCCAAGATCTGGACCGCATCGGCCGCCAGTGCGCCGAAGCTGATCGTCTCGATGTTGGCTCCGGCGGCGGCGGCATCGTCGAGGAAGGCCTGCACGCCGTTCGAGTCCTGCGGGAAGGTGTGGGCGGCGAAGTAGACACCGTCGGCGATCGCGCCGCCGCTCCAGATCACGGTTGCGTCGAAGCCGTCGACGCCCATGACCACGATGTCGCCCAGGTCTGCTGCGTCGAGTTGCTCCAACAACGTCTGGATCTGGGGCATCACCATCGCCGTGAACAACACCTCCGGCATGGGGTCGAGTGTCGCGATCTCGTTGACCTGCGTCGAGAAGTCGGCATCGGCGAGACTGAACGAGAAGTCGCGCACGACCGCTCCGCCGCCGTGCTCGAAGGCGTCGGTGAAGTACTCCGGGTTGCCGGAGAAGTAGACGTCGTCGGCAGAGCTGAACGTGATCGCCGTCGTGTACTCCTGCTCGAGCGCGAACTGGGCGACCGCGGACGACTGCACGGGGTCGCTGAAGCTGGCGAGGAACGCCCCCCGGCTCGGATCGGCGAGCGAGACGTCGGTCGAGGCCATCGAGATCACCGGAACCTTGCCGTCGACCGTGTCGAGCAAGGGTGCACCCGTGCTCGCAAACGGCGGTCCGATGATCGCATTGACACCGCCGTCGAGCAGTTCCTGCGCGGCGCGTTGCGTGGCCGCCGGATCGCCCTGGATGTCCTTGACGCTGTATTCGACGGGGAGACCACCCACTCCCCCGGCGGCATTGATCTTGTCGACCATCACCTTCGCTGCTTCCGAACCTGGTTGATCGGAGAACGCGGCGAGCTCACCGAGATCGGCGGCGAAGCCGATGCTCAGCGGGGTGTCGAGCGCGCAATCACCGCCACCACCCGTCGTCGCGGGTGTCGAGCCCTCCGGCGCGGTGGTGGCTGCAGTGGATGTCGGCGCCTCGGCCACAGCTGTCGTTGCCGCCGCGGCGGTGGTGTCAGCGGCGTCGTCGTCGTCTCCACAACTCGCTGCGACCAGTGCCGTGATCGCGATCGCCCCGACCAGCAGATGCTTCTTCATGTGTCCCCCTGGATGCGCTCGGTCACGCTGTGGTTCCCGACATGCTAGTCAAACCCACCAGATCGTTTGGAACCTAACGACTTGCGGCCGTCACACCGTCGAGATCTCGATCGGCATGTGCTTGATGCCGTTGATGAAGTTCGATCGCAACCTGTCGATCGGGCCGGCGAACTTGGCGCCGGCGAGCCGCGGCAACAGCTCCTCGAGCAGCACCTTGATCTCCATCCTGGCCAACTGCGCTCCGAGGCAGATATGCGGACTCATCAGGCCGAACGCAACGTGCCGGTTCGGTGTCCGATGGATGTCGAACCGGTACGGATCGCTGAACTGATCATCGTCGTAGTCGGCTGAAATGAACCAGATCACGACCTTGTCTCCGGCGGCGATCCGGCGTCCGTTCAAGTCGACGTCGCGTGTCGCGGTGCGGCGGAAGTGCATCGTCACGGTGGCCCAACGCAGGATTTCCTCGACCGCGGATGCAACCAGCGTGGGGTCCGCGCCGATCGCGGCGCGCAGCTCGTCGAGCTGCTCCGGGTGCTCGATCAACGCCTTCAGTCCGGCGGCCATCGTGTATCGGGTGGTGTCGTTGCCCGCCGCCACGAGCAGCGTGAAGAAGTTGTTGAACTCGTGCGCGGTCAGCGCCTCGCCGTCGATCTTGGGGCGCAGCAGATCGCTGATCACGTCGTCGGTCGGTGAGGCACGCCGTTGCGCGGCTTGTTCCTGGGCGTACCGGAACAGCTCGAACGCCGCCGGACTCCGAAACGGCTTCATCCGGAACTCGTCCGTATCGACCAGCCCGACGGGGTGGGTCGTGAATTCCGGATCGGTGTTCCCGAGCAGTGCGTCGCCCTTCTGGACCAGCCAGGGACCGTCCGATTCCGGTACCCCCAGCAGCGCACCCAGCATCCGCATCGGCAACTGCTTGGCAATCTCCTCGACGAAGTCGATCCGCTCGCCGAGCGCGAATGCCCGGTCAACGACGGACCGCGCCAGCAGCCGGATGGCGTTCTCGTACGCGTACACCTCACGGCGACTGAAGGGTTTGCTGACCAGTCGTCGATACGCGGTGTGCTCGGGGGGATCGAGCTCCATCATCGTTCGACGCGCCACGGTCTCATCCGGCGACATCTCCTCGAGTCGGATGCCCTTGGCCGAGGAGAACGTCTCGACATCACGGCTGACGACCAGCAGATCGTCGTGGCGCGTGACGGCCCAGAAGCCACCACCACCGTCGTGTTCCGCCCACCAGCTGATCGGATCGGTGCGCCGCAGCCGTTCGAACGTGGCGTGCGGGACGCCGCCCACGAACGTGTCCGGATCGGTGATGTCGGCATCGTCCGGGCCGAGTTCGATCGCGACAGGGCGCGGCGGAGTGCTCATCGCGATGGTTTGGCGAGGTTGTGGCGCTCCAGCGTGGTTCCGCCGTTCCAACTCGTTCCGACTTCACGCCAATAGCCCCCGATCATCTCGGTCGGCGCCAACCGGGCGAGCTCTTCGGTCGGGCTGTCGAAGAGGACGATCGTCGCCTCGCCGGCATAGCAGGGACCGGCCTCGGCGTCGTACCCACGCATCGTGACGAGCTCGTGCAGACTGTCGCCGCCGTCGCGCTCGATCGCCGGCATGAACCGGTGGTGCAGCATCGGATGGCCGTTGACGAACCCGGCCGTGTCCGCGTTGCCGGTGATGGTGAACGTCGCCTCGATCAGGCGCCGGCCGGCAGCGGAGCACGTAGCTCCGAACTGCCCGCCGGGCGCCAGCCGCGGACCGGCCCGCCCCACGTTGACCGGCCGCGTCAGGTGCAGCTCGCCGAGCTTCTTCGGGTAGCCCTGGTGATGCCCGCGAACCATGGCGAAGTCCGTGTCGACCCAGATGTAGACACAACGGCTGTAGGTCTCGCCTGCATACCGACAACGCACCACCACGAAGGTTTCCATGTATTGGCTGCGAACCGGATCGAGCAGCTCGGCGAACGTGTCACCGCAGCTCTGCCAGTCCGCCCAGATCACGGCGACCGCGCCAGGATCGTCGTCGGCGGGCTCGAGGGGAGGCGGCAACAGCTCGGCGACGGCTGCCGGGTCGGTGCGATATTCGATCGTCAGCATCTGACCGCTGTAATGCCAGGGCGGGGCCGGCACCAACGAGCTGTTTCCTGTCGCACTTCGCGGGAACATGAAGCCGGTGATCTCGCGCGCCATGCGCGTCGAGCATAATCGTTTGGGCCCAAACGAATGCCGAGGAGAAGCGTTCATGACCGAACATCGACGCGTCGTGCTGAACGGTGCAGTGACGCCGGTCGTGGTCGCAGGCGAGGAGCTGGTCGCCGGCGACGGCCGTCGCATCGCCGCTGCGGACGCAGTCCACCTTCCGCCGTGCGAACCCTCGAAGATCCTGTGTGTCCACCTGAACCACGTTTCCCGAGTCAGGGAGTTCCAGGCCAAGCTGCCACCGGCGCCCACGTACTTCCACAAGCCGATCTCGTCGCTCAACTCGCATCGCGGCGAGGTTGTACGGCCGGAAGGCTGCCATTGGTTGAACTACGAGGGCGAGGTCGTGATCGTGATCGGTCGCCCGTGCCGGAACGTGTCGCCGGCCGAGGCGAGCGATTACATCTTCGGCTACACGATCGGCAACGACTTCGGTCTGCACGACTTCCGTGACACCGATGCCGGGTCGATGCTGCGCGTCAAGGGCAGCGACACGATGTGCCCAGTCGGGCCGGGGATCGTCACCGACTGGGACTTCCACGACAAGCGGATCCGTACGCTCGTCAACGGCGCCGTCCGCCAGGACGGAAGCACGAACGAGATGACGTGGGACATGAACTATTTGGTCGCCGATCTGGCGCGCACGATCACCTTGTTGCCCGGCGACCTTATCTTCAGCGGCACGCCTGCCAACAGCCGTCCCGTTCAGCCGGGTGACGTCGTCACGGTCGAAGTCGAAGGCCTCGGCAAGCTGACCAGCGTCGTCGTTGCCGGACCGACGGCGATACGTGAGGACGTCGGCGCGCAGCCGACCGACAGCGAAGAGGTGCGATCGACCGCGCTCGGGGGCGACTGGGAGTTTCGCGGCATTCGGCCGCCTCGACGCGACTAGCGCGTGTTCGCAGCGAGGAAGTCACGCAGCAACCGGTTCACCTGATCCGGCTGCTCCAGGTTGCTGATGTGCCCAGCGCCGGTGACCACCGCCAGCCTCGCCTCGGTGATGTGGTCGGCGAGATACGTCGAATAGGACAGCGGCGTCTCGTAGTCGTGCTCGCCGACGATGACGAGCGTGGGCGCGACGATCTCGTGCAAGCGGCCGCGCAGGTCGTGGGTCACGAGGCAGCGGGCGGCGGCCGCGAGACCGGTCGAGGGAATCCGTTCCATCGCCGCGATCGCTTCCTGCAGGGTGGTCTCGGAAACGCTGTCGGCCATGATCGAGCGCAGCACGGCCGGGGCGAGTGTCGCCGGCGTCTCGCCAGCGGACAGCGGCCGCAACCGTAGCTCGAGCCAGTCCGTGGCCGTCGACGAGCCGTCCAGCCCGAACGCAGGACTGGTGTCGAGCAACGTCAGCGATCGCACGCGGTCGGACATGTGAAGCGCGACGTGCTGGGCGATCATTCCTCCGAACGACAGGCCCACGATGTGCGCGGACTCGGCGCCGAGCGCGTCGAGCCATCGCTCCACGGCACCCACGAGGGCTTCGAACGTCAATGGCTCGATCGGCGCGCTCGCGCCGTATCCGGGCATGTCCCATGCCGCGGCGTCGAATCCCGCGGCGGCGAGCGCCACCAGCTGTGGGCACCACGCGGTGCGCGATCCGCCGAGTCCGTGAAGCAACGCCACGTGCTCGCCGTCGGGCGGGCCGGCGCGCCGCCAGGCGATCGGGCCGTCGACGTCAACTGCGGCTGCCATCGTCACCACGGTAGACACGCGGCGCCGAATCGTTTGGAAACGAACGATATTGTTCGCGCGTGCGCGGTCCGTTCAGCAGCGACGACGACGACGAGCTTCGCGACGCAGAACGAACGGTGACCGCGGCGCTCGACGGCCTGGAGCTCGACTTCCACTCGCTGCTCGCAGTCACCAACATCTTCCGTGCCGCGACCGCCGCGCGCAACCACATGGAAGGCTCGATCCTCGTCGGCCATCAGCTGAGCTGGAGCGCCTTCGTCTCGCTCTTCGTGCTGCGCGTGTGGGGACCACAGGAGAGCCACCAGCTGGCTGCTGAGGCCGGCATCAGTGGCGGCACGCTGACCGGTGTCTTGAACACGCTCGAACGTCGCGGGCTGGCCAGGCGTACGCCCCATCCCACCGATGGCAGGCGCGTGATCGCCGAAGCGACCGCCAGAGGCCGCAAGGTGGTCGACTCGATCATGCCGCTGATCAACAAGGAGGAAATGTTGATCACCCGCGACCTCAGCGTCGCCGAGCGCGACACGCTCTCGGGTCTGCTGCGCAAGGTGCTGCGCACACTTGACGACGTCGACTGACCCCACGTCGCTGTCTGGGATATTTTGAACTTGAAGCATCTGCGTGCGGCTGGCACACTGGGCGGGCGGTGTTCCACCGTTCTCGGGAGACGATGCGATGAGGGTGCTCTGTCTAGGGGGTGGTCCGGCCGGTCTCTACTTCGCGATCTCGATGAAGCTTCGTGATCCCAGCCATGAGGTGACCGTGCTCGAGCGCAACGCCGCCGGCGCCACGTTCGGATGGGGCGTCGTGCTGTCGGACGATGCCCTGGACAACATGGCCCGCAACGACCCGGCGAGCGCGGCGACGATCCGCGAGCACTTCGCCTATTGGGACGACATTGCCGTGATCCACGATGGGATGCGAACCGTCTCGGGTGGGCATGGGTTTGCCGGAATCGGGCGCATGCGGTTGCTGACGATCCTGCGCGAGCGCGCCCGCGAGCTCGGCGTCGACATGCGCTTCCAGACACCGTTCACCGGCGCCGAGCACTTCCGCCACGAGTACGACGTGGTGGTGGGGTGCGACGGCATCAACTCGCTCGTGCGCGAGGAATACCACGATGTGTTCCGGCCTCAGGTCGACACGCGGCTGTGCAAGTTCATCTGGCTCGGGACCCACCAGAAGTTCGACGACGCGTTCACCTTCATCTTCGAGCACACGGAGCACGGATGGATGTGGGTCCACGCCTACCAGTTCGACGCAGACACGGCGACCGTGATCGTCGAGTGCACGCAGCAGACGTGGGACGCGTGGGGCTTCGAGCACATGACCAAGGAAGAGACGATCGCCACCTGCGAGCGTGTCTTCGCCGCCTACTTGGGCGGGCATTCGCTGATCTCCAACGCCAGCCACCTGCGCGGCTCGGCGGTCTGGATCAACTTCCCCCGAGTGATCTGTGAGCAGTGGTACCACCGCAACGTCGTGCTGATGGGTGACGCCGCCGCCACCGCACACTTCTCCATCGGATCCGGTACGCGGCTCGCGATCGACAGCGCGATCGCGCTCGCCGACTATCTGCACACGGAACCGACAATGCAGGCGGCGTTCGAGCGCTACCAGGCCGAGCGCCGTACGGAGGTGCTGCGACTGCAGTCGGCGGCCCGCAACAGCATGGAGTGGTTCGAAGAGGTCGAGCGCTATCTCGACCTCGATCCGGTCCAGTTCAGCTACTCCCTGCTCACCCGCTCCCAGCGCATCTCGCACGAGAACCTGCGTCTCCGTGATCCCGACTGGTTGCGCGCGGCCGAAGACTGGTTCCAGATCGAGGCTGGAGGCAAGCCGGGACGGGCACCGATGTTCGCTCCGTTCCGGCTACGCGGCATGCAGCTCCAGAACCGGGTCGTGGTCTCGCCGATGGCGCAGTACAAAGCGATCGACGGTTGCCCGACCGACTGGCACTTCGTGCACTATGCCGAGCGCGCCAAGGGCGGCGCCGGACTGGTGTACACGGAGATGACCTGTGTCTCACCAGAAGGTCGCATCTCCCCCGGTTGCCCCGGTCTCTACGCCCCCGAGCACGAAGCGGCGTGGAGGCGCCTGACCGACTTCGTGCACGCCGAGACCAACGCCAAGATCTGCTGCCAGGTCGGCCATTCCGGTCGCAAGGGTTCGACCCAACTCGGGTGGGAGGACGCAGACACGCCGCTCCTTGCCGGCAACTGGCCGGTGATGTCGGCCTCGGCGATCCCCTGGTCGCCGCTCAATCAGGTGCCCAAGGAGATGGACCGCGCCGACATGGACGCCGTCGTCGCGCAATTCGTCGCCTCGACCGAAATGGTCGCTCGCGCCGGCTTCGACATGATCGAGCTCCATGCCGCCCACGGCTACCTCATCTCCTCCTTCATCTCGCCGATCTCCAACCAGCGAACCGACGAGTTCGGGGGCGACTTGGCGAACCGCATGCGGTTCCCGCTCGAGGTGTTGTCGGCGATGCGCGCCGTGTGGCCAGACGACAAGCCGATGTCGATTCGCATCTCCGCCCACGACTGGATCGGCGACCGCGGCGTCACACCCGACGACGCAGTCGAGATCGCGGTGATGTTGGCGGGTGCCGGAGCGGACATCATCGACGTCTCTGCCGGGCAGACGTCGATCGATTCGCAACCGGTGTACGGCCGGATGTTCCAGACGCCCTTCTCCGACCGCATCCGCAACGAAGCCGGGATCGCCACGATGGCGGTCGGCAACATCTACGAGCCCGACCACGTCAACTCGATATTGATGGCCGGCCGTGCCGACCTCGTGTGTCTGGCGCGGCCCCATCTCGCCGACCCGTACTGGACACTGCACGCAGGGGTGAAGCTGAACGATCCAGACGTTGAATGGCCACTCCCCTACCTGCGCGGTCGTGAGCAGGCGATGCGTCTCGCCCAGCGCGCCCAGGAAGCGATCAGGGCGTGACCATCGATCGACGACGCGTGCTGGTCACCGGCGGCGGTTCCGGCCTCGGAGCCGACCTGGCGCGTGGCTTCGCCGCCGCCGGAGCCGAAGTCATCGTCGCCGGTCGCCGTCAGGAGACGCTCGACGTCGTCGCCGCCTCGGCGCGTGACATCGTGCCCTACGTCGCCGACGTCACCGACGAGGCTGACGTGGCGCGCCTGTTCGCCGACTTCCAGTCGTTCGACATCGTGGTCGCCAACGCCGGCGCCGCCGCCAGCGCACCGCTCACGCGTACCGACCTCGAGCTCTGGCGGCAGATGCTCGACGTCAACCTCACGGGCGTGTTCCTGACGTTACGCGAGGGTTTGCGCACCATGCACGGTCGTGACTGGGGCCGGCTGATCACGATTGCCTCGACGGCCGGGCTCAAGGGCTATCCGTACGTGGCCGCCTACGCGGCCGCCAAACATGGTGCCGTCGGACTGACGCGCGCCATAGCGCAGGAGGTGGCGGCGACCGGCGTCACCGCCAACGCACTCTGCCCGGGTTACCTCGCGACCGAGATGACCAACCGCACGATCACCAACATCGTCGCGTCGACGGGAAGGACCGAGGCCGACGCGAAGCAGGCCCTGCTGCGCTCGAACCCGCAGCGCCGCCTGATCGAGCCGTCGGAGGTCACCGCCGCCGCGTTGTGGCTGTGCGGGCCGGGGTCCGAATCGATCAACGGCCAGGCGATCGCAATCGCCGGAGGTGAGGTATGAACGACGACCCGATGTCGAAGCGTCGCCTGCGCCTCTGGCTCAAACTGCTCAGCGTGACTCGCATCACCGAGGCCGAGCTGCGTGAGTTCCTGCGAGTCGACCATCGGTCGACGTTGCCGAGATTCGACGTGATGGCGGCACTCCGGCGCACCGACGACGCGCTCACGATGTCGGAGCTGTCCCGGCGATTGCTTGTCTCCAATGGCAACACGACGACCGTCGTCGGCCGGCTCGAGCTCGACGGGCTCGTGACGCGGACGCCGTCGGCCACCGATCGACGTGTCGTGCACGTCGCCCTCACCGAGGCCGGCCGCCGTCACTTCGACGAGCTCGCTGCCCAGCACGAGGCCCGTCTCGACTCGCTGTTCGGGGGCGTGTCGGCGGCCGAGGTGGACGTCCTCGAAGAATTCCTGCAACGACTGATCCCCGGAAAGGCTGCCCGATGACGACGATGGCTGAGCTCGCGCCACAACACTTCCTTTGGCACTACGACGACGGCATCGCCACCGTCCGACTCGATCGCCCGGAACGCAAGAACCCGCTCACGTTCGACAGCTACGCCGAACTGCGCGACACCTTCCGTGCACTCTCGTACGCCGACGACGTCAAGGTCATCGTGTTCGCCCCGAACGGTGGGAACTTCTGCTCCGGCGGCGACGTGCACGACATCATTGCGCCGCTCGTGTCGATGAACATGAAGCAGCTGCTGGCGTTCACACGCATGACCGGCGACGTCGTCAAGGCGATGATCGGCTGCGGCAAGCCGATCATCGCCGCCGTCGATGGCGTCTGTGTCGGCGCCGGCGCCATCATCGCCATGGCCGCCGACATGCGCCTGGCGACGCCGGAGGCGACGACGGCGTTCCTCTTCACCCGCGTCGGGCTCGCCGGGTGCGACATGGGCGCGTGCGCCGTGCTACCGCGCATCATCGGTCAGGGCCGCGCCGCCGAGCTGCTCTACACCGGACGCTCGATGACCGCCGAAGAGGGCGAACGATGGGGCTTCTACAACGCCCTTCATCCCGCCGCAGAGCTCGAGCAACGGGCGACCGCGCTGGCCCGACGGCTGGCCGACGGCCCGACCTTCGCGCACGGGATCACGAAGACGCAGTTGAACCAGGAGTGGAGCATGGGTGTGGAACAGGCGATCGAGGCCGAAGCACAGGCGCAGGCGATCTGCATGCAGACCGCCGACTTCGAGCGCGCGTACCACGCGTTCGTCTCCCACGAGCAGCCGGTGTTCGCGGGCGAGTGATGGGTACCCACGACATCCTCCACCCGGCGGGTTGGAAGTCGACGGCGGGCTATTCCAGCGGCGTCGTTGCGACCGGCAGAACGATCTTCCTCGCCGGCATGATCGGTTGGGACAACCAGCAGCAGTTCGTCGGTGACGACTTCGTCGCGCAGACCGCCCAGGCGTTGCGCAACATCGTCGAAGTCCTGGCGGAAGCGAACGCCGGCCCCGAGCACGTCGTGCGCCTGACGTGGTACGTGACCGACCGCGACGAGTACCTGGCCCGCCAGAAGCAGCTCGGCGACGCCTACCGCGAGGTGTTCGGCAAGCACTTCCCGGCGATGACGATGGTGCAGGTCATGGCGTTGGTCGAACCGCGCGCCAAGGTGGAGATCGAGGCCACGGC
>DASQTR010000074.1:0-3587 GCA_035641795.1 Ilumatobacter sp. | reverse complement strand
CAGGGTCTTGGCCATCTGCTCCCGCTGGTCCCGGGTCGGGCCCTCGCCCTCGTACCCCCAGCCCCAGAACTTGCGCCGGCGCGTCGCCATCGGCGGCAGGGTAGACCTCTTGACAGAACCCGAAGCCTGTTCGATACTCCGAACAATGTCAGCTACTCCGACGCGTGACAGGCGGGCCGAACGCCGTGAGGCCACGCGGGCCGAGATCCTGGAGGCAGCCCAAGAGCTCATGCGTGAGCAGGGCGTGGCCGGCCTGTCGCTCCGCGACCTCGGGCAGAAGGTCGGGATGCGGGCCCAATCGCTCTACTCCTATTTCGATTCCAAGGAGGCGATCTACGACGCACTGTTCGCGGAGGGGTTCCGGCAGTACCTCGACCTGCGCCGGGCCGTCCCATCCACGGGCGACCCGCGCGCCGACTTCCGGGCGGTGTGCCGGTTGTTTCTCGACTTCTGCCTCGAAGATCCGGCCCGTTATCAGCTGCTGTTCCAGCGCACCATCCCCGGCTTCACGCCCTCGCCGGAGTCGTACGCACCGTCGGTCGAGGGGCTCGAGCTCACGCGCCAGCTGCTGGTCGACGCGGGTGCGGACGATCCCGCCGACCTCGATCTGTTCACGGCGCTCACGACCGGACTCATCGACCAACAGATCTCAAACGATCCCGGCGGCGACCGGTGGTACCGCCTCCTGGACGACGCCCTCGACATGTTCTTCGCGTACATCGACGCGCGGAAGGAGGCCACTGTCCAATGACCACCACCGTCACTCGCGTCGAGGACATCGCGCCGTGGTCGCGGTCCGACGCAATGAGGATCGCTGCTGCCGAGCTCGATCGGTTCGTCGACCTGTTGCGATCCCTTACGCCCGACGACTGGCGACGCCCGACCGAGTGTGAGCCCTGGGACGTGCGAACGATGACGACGCACGTGCTCGGTGCGACCGAGAGTCATTCCTCGCTGCGGGAGACGGTGCACCAGACGAGGGCATACCGGAAGTCGAAATCCGGCCCGATGATCGACGCCATGACCGCACTGCAGATCCGCGACCGCGCCGAATTGTCGCCGGACGACATCGTCGTTCGCTTCGAGCGCGCCGCGCCGCGTTCGGTGCGGGCACGCCGCCGCATGCCGGCGCTCCTGCGTCGCATGCGCATGAAGGTCGATCCGCCGTTCGACGCCGAGCGCTGGCGCCTCGGCTATCTCATGGACGTGATCTACACGCGCGACTGTTGGATGCACCGGCTCGACATCAGCCGTGCCATCAGGCGCGAGATGGTGCTGACGCCTGGGCACGACGGCCGGTTGGTTGCCGACGCCGTATCCGAATGGGCACGCCGACACGGGCAGCCGTTCACGCTGACGCTCACCGGCGCTGCCGGTGGGACGTATCTCGCCGGTGACGGCGGCGAGCACATCGAGCTCGACGCGGTCGAGTTCTGCAGGATCCTTTCGGGCCGGGCGCAGGGCACCGGCCTTCTGATCACGGAGGTGCCGTTCTGATGGAAACACGAGTCGACGAGATTGCCGACGGCATCTACCGGCTGTCGACGCTGGTGCCGGACGCCGCTCCCGGTGGCTTCTCGTTCAACCAATTCGTCGTGGACGCGGACGAACCGCTGCTCTTCCACTGCGGTCCGCGGCAGCTGTTCCCGCTCGTCTCCGAGGCGGCGTCGCGCGTCGTCCCGCTCGAGCGCTTTCGCTGGATCACGTTCGGTCACGTCGAGTCGGACGAGTGCGGCTCGATGAACGAATGGCTCGCTGCCGCGCCGAACGCCGAGGTCGCGCACGGCGTCACCGGCTGCCTCGTGTCCATCAACGACATGGCCGACCGTCCGCCCCGCATGCTCGAAGACGGCGAGGTCATCGACCTCGGCGAGAAGCGCGTGCGGCACTTCGACACGCCACATGTGCCGCACAACTGGGAGGCGCGTGTCCTCCACGAGGAGACGACGAACACGCTGTTCGCCGGTGACATCGGCTCGCAGCTCGGTGATGGCCCGGCGGTGACCCAGGACGACATCGTCGATCCCGCGATGGAGGCCGAAGAGATGTTCCAGGCTTCGAGCCTGACGCCCGCGCTCGCGCCGACGATCCGCAAGCTCGCCGAGCTGCAACCGTCGACGCTCGCGATCATGCACGGCTCGTCGTTCTCCGGAGACGGCGCCGCGTCGCTGAACGCACTCGCCGACGCATATGCCAAGCGGCTCGCTGCCGCCGAGGGATAGCGGCGTCAGAGCGAGGCCACGAGGTCCGGCGTCACCTCGGCGAGGGACGGCACGACGACCGTGGCCGCAGCGAGCACGTCGTCGTCGGGTCGGAACTCGCGGTTCGGCACCGCGATCGTGGGCATGCCGGCCGCAACGGCCGACTTGATGCCGTTCGTCGAGTCCTCCACGGCCACGCAGTCCGTCGGTTCGACGTCGAGCTGTCGGGCGACAGCGAGGTACACATCGGGCGCGGGCTTGCCGTTCGCCACCTCCTCCGAGGAGACCACCGCGGCGAAGCAGTCGTGCACACCGCTGCGCTCGAGGACCAGCTCGATGATCGGCCGGTTCGACGACGACGCCACGCCGAGGCGCCAGCGTGCGCCGAGGTCCCGCACCGTCTCGACGGCGTGCGGAAGGAGCGGCAGGTGCTCCTCGTATGCGGCGGCCACTCGCCGGACCACGTCGTCGTTGATCTCGGCCGGGGTCATCGGTACACCGAGACGATCGTGCATGTAACTCGACCATTCCTTCGAGCTCATGCCCATCATGTCGGTCGTGGCACGCTCGTCCCACCTGCCACCGCGTTCGCGCACGAGGTCCTCGCGTGCCGCGTCCCACACCCGCTCGGACTCGATCAGCACGCCGTCGAGATCGAAGACCACGGCGGCCAGACCACCCATCGGGCGACCCTACCGCCGCGCGTGTCAGCATGAACCCGTGCTCGCCGACGACATCGAAGCGATCCGCGCGCTGATCCACGAGTACGCGGAGCTGATCGACCTGGGTGAGCTCGATGCCGTGGCGGCGCTGTTCGCGTACGGGACTTGGAGCTCGCCGGGACGCGGAACGCCACTGCGTGGCACCGAGCAGGTCAGGCGCGCGTACGACGGGGTCATTCTGTACGACGGAATCCCGTGCACGAAGCACGTGATCAGCAACGTGACGATCGAGATCGCCGACGACCGCGCGACCGCGACCGCGAGCTCGTACTTCACGGTGCTGCAAGGGCGTCCCGACTTCCCGCTCCAAGCCATCATCGCCGGGCGCTATCACGACCGCTTCGAGCACGTCGACGGCCGGTGGCGGTTCGCGGACCGTCAGATCATTCCCGACCTGATCGGCGACCTGAGCCGGCATCTGCGCGACGCGACGGAACTCGAATGACGGAATGGTCGCCCCGAATCGCCGAGGTCTCCCGCCGGCTGCGGTCCCGAGCCGACGCCATCCTGGGTGCGGTGTGGTTCATGCCGCAGGAGGATCTCCCCGCGCTCGCCGCCCGCGCCGCGTGCATGGGCCGGGTGCCGGGCCGAGTGGCGGCGGCGCTGTTCGCGCCTCAGCACCCCGAGCGCGTGGCAGCGGCGGTCGACGATGCCTGGCGCGACC
>DASQTR010000073.1:0-18854 GCA_035641795.1 Ilumatobacter sp. | reverse complement strand
GCGGTTCCGTTCACAATTGCCCTGACCCTCGATGACAGCACGGGCGTGACCGTCGACTGTCCCTCTTTGTCGGTCAGCGCCAACGAGAGCGTCATCTGCACGTTCACGGCGACACCGACCGCGGCTGCGGCAACAGAGGTCACCGCGGTGGTTACGCCGTCGACTGCGGGTCTCGACCCGCTGACGGCGACGGCTGACGTGTCGTTCGTCTCCAATGCGATCGGGGATGACACCGTGACGGCGGACGATGATCGGGATACGGAGGATCAGTTTCCGGCCGTGATTTCGTCGTCGACAACGTTCGCTTACGACGAGACGTTCCCGTGTTCGTCGAATGCTGCCGATTACACGAACGGCGTCGACATCGATACCTATCCGAACACGGCGACGTTGACGGGCGACAACACCGATCTGTCCGATGATGCCGAGGTGACCGTCACATGCTCGCTCGCTCCGGCGCCGGCACCGGCGAGTGTCGACGTCACCAAGACCGTCGCTGGTAATACCGCCGCGTGGTCGTTCGACTTCACCATCGCTCCGGTCCCCGCCGGTGAGACGGCGACCAAGTCGGCGACCAACTCGGCCCCGACCGTCGGCTGGGACGGGCTCGTGCCTGGCACCACCTACACGATCACGGAGACCAACGTCGCCGGGTTCGTCACCGGGATCTTGACGTGCACCGGCGGCACCAACGGATCTGGAACGTCGACCTTCACGCCGGCGCCGGGTCAGGCCGTGATCTGCGCGATCACCAACGACGTCGTCGAGCAACAGGCGCCGCCGATCGCCGACATCGCCGTCGTCAAGACGGCGACGCCCGCGGTCGTCACGCCCGGCGGCAACGTGACGTGGACGCTCACGGCCACGAACAACGGGCCCGATGCGGCCGACAACGCCAGCATCGTCGACAACCTGCCGGCCTCGCTCACGCTCGTGTCGTTCACGTCGCCCGCCGGCTGGGACTGCTCCGGCACCGTGACCGGCAACCCCGGAAAGTTGTCGTGCACCAAGCCGACGATGGGCGTCAACGAGTCGGCCACGTTCACGCTGTCGACCACCGTGGCGGCCTCCGCCGCCGGTCAGACGATCAACAACACGGCGGTCGTATCCACGTCGACGAACGAGACGACGACCGCCAACAACCAGGACCCCGAGCCGATCAGCGTGCAGGTCGCGGTGCTGCCGCCGACCGGAAACGAGGTCTGGAACCGGCTCGCGATCGCTGCGATGTTCGTGCTCGCCGGTTTCGCATTGGTGGCGATCGACCGCCGCCGCCGCATCATCTCGTGAGGTAACAGGTCGCGACGCTGAGGCCCGACCACCGCCGGGTCCGAGGCCTCAGCGTCGCTTAACGCCCCATTCGTTCCAGTGGGTCACGGCAGGTGCGGGTTTGCGCGGCGCGACGCCGAACGACCCGGTCGGGTGGCCCACCGGAACGAGCGCCGCCACCTCGAACCGACCGGGCGGCACGCCGAGCGCGTCGAGCACCTCGTCGCCGTACACGCGGATGACCGTGGTCAACGTCGTGCCCAGGCCCAGCGCGCGCGCCGCCACGCAGAAGTTCTGCACCGCTGGATAGACGGAAGCGTCGAGGCGTCCGATGTCGAGCGCGCCCTGCTCGTCACAGGGTGTCCACGGAATGTCGGCCTGTAGGAAGAGCACGATCACCGGCACGTCGGCGAGATGTTCGGCAAGATGTCGGCTGGCGTCACGGGTGCGCTCCCACGAGCGCCGAGCAGCGTCGTCACGAAACTCGCTCGGATCGGGCAGCGTGGCCTCGTAACGATCGAACGCACGCAGGTACCAGTCGGCCACGAGCGCACGGCGTTGAGGGTCCGTGAGCACCAGATACTGCCGCGGCTGCACGTTGCCACCGGATGGTGCCTGTTGCGCAGCGCGCAGGCATTTCTCGATGTCGGTATCGGCCACCGCTGCGTCGCTGAACCGCCGCATCGCCCGCGTCGTCATGATCGCCTCGATCGCTTCCACCCGGGTGACCGTACAGCCGGCCGCGACGTCGTATCGTCACGCCGTGCGGCTGTCGGTCGTGTTGGGGCAATGGCTCGATCGCTCGCTGCACAGCGATCTCGAGTTGGCGATCGCCGCCGACCGACTCGGTTACCGGCAGTTGTGGGTACCGGAGATGGCGAAGGCGGACGCGCCGGCGATGGCGGGCATCATCGCTTGTCGAACGAAACAGATCGAGCTCGTGCTCGGACCGCTCGCCGTGACCGTGCGCTCGCCGGTCCAGATAGCGATTGCGTTGCAAACGGTCGCCGCCACAGGTCGGACAGTGCACGTCGCACTCGGCACGTCGAGCGACACGGTCGCGCGATGGCACGGGCGATCGAGATCCGGCGCCGCTGGAGCGCTGGAGCGTGCGCTGTCCGACGTGCGCGCACTGCTCGCCGGGGAGCGCGTCAACGGCTTCCGCCTGTCGCAGCCGCCCGCAGCGCAACCGACGATCACGGTTGCCGCCTTCGGTCCGAAAGCGGTGGCGGTCGCCGCCGGGGCGCATCGGATGGTGCTGAACATGGTCACGGTTGCCGCCGCGCGGCGCCTGGCCGCCATGCATCCCAACACGGCGGCCTGGCTGTGCGCCGCGATCGATCCCACCGACGAAGAGCGCCGCTGGCTCACGCGAGGTTTCGTCGGATACGTCGCCGCGCCGGGTTACGACGAGGTGTTCATCGACGCCGGTTACGGCGAGCTCGTCGAGTTTGCCCGGACGAGGCCGCACCCAAAGGATCTGTTCGAGCGAATTCCCGAGGACGTGCTCGACCACGTGGCGCTGGTCGGGGACGAGGCGACCGTGCGAAGGCGCCTCGCCGACTACGAGTCGGCCGGACTCGCAGAGGTCTGCCTCGTGCCGCCACCAGCCGAACTACCCAGCAGCATCGCCACACTCGAGGCGTTGGCGCCGTAGCGCGGCTCGACGTCAGATCATCGAGGCGTCGAAGTCGACGCCCAGCAGGTGCTTGCCCAGCGTCTCGTTGAGCTTCGGGGCCACCATGATGTGCTGGGTCATGACGTGCACGTCGCGTAGGCATCGCCCCAGCACGCTCGACTCGTACACCGCCGTGCCGCCGGCCAGCGTGAAGGCGGTGTCGGCCACGGTCACGCTCGACGACACCGCGTGGGCGGCAGCGAGGCGCATCGCCACACGGGCCCCGACCGGCACCTCACCACCGGTCACCGCCGTCTCCCAAGCCGAGCCCACTTCGTCACGCAGGTAGGCGCGAGCGGCCCGCCATCGTGCCTCGGCCCTGGCGAACTCCGATTGGGCGAAGCCGCTGTTGGCCAGCGTACGGGACGAGAACTGGGGCGTTTTCGCGCCGGCGACCCTGACGAACTCGTCGAGCGCTCGCCGGGCGACGCCGACCGCCACCGCCGCGATCCCGAGCGCCAGCAGCGTGAAGTTCGGAAAGTGCGCAAGCGGCTCGTCCACTTGTGGTGCGGCGGCGCCGGGCCGCACCGTGAAGGCGTCCGTGACGTGTGCGCCGTCGACAGAGAAGTCGAGCGACCCGGTGCCGCGCAGTCCGACACTGTGCCAGGTGTCGTGGAACTGCACGTCCGAGGCCGGAAAGAAGCACACCCGCTGTGTGCCGTCGTCGCACATCGCGCCGCCGACGATCCACGAACAGTGCTGCGTACCACTCCCCCATTGCCAGCGGCCGTTCACGGTGAAGCCGTCGTCGACGCGGACGCCGCGCCCGTTGGGCGCGAAGACGCCGCCGGTGGCGCTCGCCGGGCTCGGGTACACGGCAGCGGCGACGTCGGGCCGCAGGAACGCCGCCATTGACGATGTCGTCGACGCGATCGCCGAGCACCAGCCGGCGGCGCCGTCGCCGCGGGCGAGCTCCGCCACGGCGTCGATCATCGCCACCGGCGAGACACCCGGCCCGCCGTATGCGCGCGGCAGGCACAGCGTCAAGAGGCCGGCGTCCGCCAGCGCCGCGACCGTGACCGGGGCGAGTCGTCGCAGCTGCTCCGCCTCTTCGGCAGCCGCCGACGCCGTCAACGACACACCACGGGCGCGATCGACGACATCCATGGCGGCCGATCGTAGGTGGCAACGACGGCCTTCCTCCGAACGGCCGCGCGGCAGCGTGATCTACGCTCGCCGCATGCGCCCGCCACTGAAGTTCGGCTTCGTGATTCCGTGGGCGGACGCCGAAGAAGTGGGTGATCTCGCCGCCGCCGCGGAGGACAACGGCTGGGACGGCATCTTCCTGTGGGAGCCGGTCTGGGGGGTCGACACATGGATCAGCCTGGCGCTGGCTGCGGTTCGCACCAGCAAGATCCGGCTGGGCACGATGCTGACGCCACCGTCACGGCGTAAGCCGTGGGAGCTCGCCAGCCAGGTCGCCACAGTGGATCGGCTCAGCGGCGGGCGCGTGACGCTCGCCGTCGGGCTCGGTGCGATCGACAGCGGCTTCGCCGCGTTCGGCGAGGAGTGCGACCGTCGCGTGCGCGCCGAGCTGATGGACGAGTGCCTCGAGATCGCATGCGGCCTGTGGAAGGGGCAGCCCTACTCGTTCTCCGGCAAGCACTACACCGTCGAACCGACCGACTTCCCCACGATCGGTCACACCGTGCAGACACCACGTGTGCCGATCTGGTGCGTCGGCGCACTGGGGTCGGACAAGTCGATGTCGCGCGCGCTTCTATGGGACGGCCTCATCCCGCAGGTGGTCGACGACGGCGGCGCACGTCAGGCCACGCTCGCCGAGATCGCCGCCTGCCGCGCGTCGCTGCCAACCGACCGACCGTACGACATCGTGATCGAAGGGCGCGCCGACGAGCATTCGCCTGCGGCATGGGCGGAAGTGGGCGCGACATGGTGGCTGGAGACGCAGTGGGACGCGGTCGGGCAGATCGGCCCGGCCTTGGCGACCTTCGATCGCCTGCGCGAGGGGCCGCCTCGATAGCGCGGCAGACCGCAGCCACGCGGATCGCCTCAGCGGTCGCGTTTACGATGCGCCACGTGACTGACGTCAGTACCGTCGAGTGGGGTGATTTCGGTGCCGTCCTGTTCGACCTCGACGGTGTCATCACGCCCACCGCCCTGATCCACGAACGTGCGTGGGCCGACCTGTTCGCCCCCTGGGGCTTCACCAACGCCGACTACTTGGCATACGTCGACGGGCGGCCGCGCTACGACGGCGTGCGGACGTTCCTTGCTTCGCGGGGAGTCGAGCTGCCGGAGGGCGATCCGTCCGACCCGCCGGGTGACACCACGATCTGCGCGCTGGGGAACCGCAAGGACGAGATGTTCAACGCCGTCCTCGCACGCCAGGGGATCAAGCCCTACCCGGGTTCGGTGGCGGTGCTCGACCGCCTCGACGAGTTGGGCATTCCGAGCGCGATCGTGTCCTCCTCGAAGAACGCGCGGACCGTGCTGCAGGCGGCAGGCATCGAAGATCGGTTCGATACGGTCGTCGACGGCAACACCCTGGTCGACGAGCAACTCGCCGGCAAGCCGGATCCGGCGATGTTCCTCCACGCCGCCAGCCAACTCGACGTGCCGCCGGCGAGGGCGGTCGTGGTCGAGGACGCCATATCGGGTGTGGAGGCCGGGCACGCCGGTGACTTCGGGCTGGTGATCGGGGTCGATCGCGGCGGCAATCGGCAGGCGCTCGATGACGCCGGTGCCGACATCGTCGTCGACGACCTCGGGGAGACGCTGGCATGAAGCGGCGATTCGCGCCGATCGACATGGATCGCGAGCGTTTCCCGGTGGACACGTGGCGGCTGGTCGAGACACGCCTCGGAGATGACGACGGTGGGTTGGCCGGCACCCTGTTCGCGATCGGGAACGGCTACGTCGGCTTGCGTGCCGACTGGGCGCCCGACCCACAATCGGCGGGCTCGTACGTCAACGGGTTCCACGAGACGTTCCCCATCGTCTACCCGGAGACCGCCCACGCGCTCGCCAAGACCGGGCAGTCGATCCTTCACGCTCCGGAGGCAAAGTCGATGGAGCTCGAGGTCGGCGGCGAGACGCTGCTCTTGGCCGCGCATCACCGCGACCGAGCCCAGATCAGCGACTTCCGCCGGGAGATCGACTTCCGCACCGGCCTGTTGACGTCGGGTTTCACGTGGCATCTCCGTGACGGTGGTCGCGTGCGGATCGTTTCGGAACGACTCGTCAGCCTGACGCGGCGCCACCTCGCGGTCCTTCGGCTATCGGTCACGGTGCTCGACCGGGGCGCACCCGTGACGCTGCGGTCGCTGCTCGTCAACCGCCAGGACGTCGGTGTGCCGGCGACAGGTTCGGAACGTACCGACCCTCGCCGCGGGCGCACGTTCGACCATCGTGTACTGACGCCGGTGTTGCAGGCGCACGACGACGTCGATACCCAGGGTGGCGCGGTCACGCTGGGCTTCCGTTGCGAAGGAAGCGCGATGCGGGTCGCGGTGGCGGCGCGCCACACGGTCGACGTCGACGGCGCCGCCACGTTCGACAGCGACGTCGGGCCGGACACCGCCTCGATGGCGATCGCAGTCGAGGCCGGCGCCGGCGCCACGTCTGTGTTCACGAAGTACGTCGCCTATCACGCCGCTGGCCAGATCGACGATGCCTCCGATCAGGCGACCGTCGACGAGCTGGCCGCTCGGGCGCTGGCCACGATCGACGAAGCCGTCGCCGACGGCTGGGACGTGCTGGCGGCCGAGCAGGCGACGTGTCTCGACGCGTTCTGGGAGCGCACCGATGTCGTCATCGAGGGCGATGACGCCGCGCAGCAGGCGGTCAGGTGGAACCTGTTCCAGATGGCCCAGGCGTCCGCCAACGTGGGCGAGCGCGGCATCGCCGCCAAGGCCGTGACGGCCGGCGGCTACGACGGGCACTACTTCTGGGACACGGAGGTGTACGTGATCCCGATGCTCGCCTATAGCAACCCCCAAGCCGCACGCGACCTGCTCCGGTTCCGGTGGCGCACGCTGCCGGCCGCACGCGAGCGGGCGGCGGAGATGTCGCAGCGCGGCGCGCTGTACCCGTGGCGGACGATCAACGGCGAGGAGGCCTCGGCGTACTACCCCGGGGGTACCGCGCAGTACCACATCGACGCCGACGTGGCCTACGGGATCGACCGCTACGTCACGGCAACCGGTGACACCGCGTTCCTCAGGCACGAGGGCGCCGAGATGCTCGTGGAGATCGCCCGCCTGTTCGCCGACCTGGGGTTCTACGACGCGACCGACACGCCGCAGTTTCACATCCACGGCGTCACCGGTCCCGATGAGTACACCGCGGTCGTGGACGACAACGTCTACACGAACGTGATGGCGCGCTTCGCGCTGCGCTTCGCTGCCAACACGGTCAACATGCTGGGCTCGCACTACCCCGACGATCTGCAGCGCCTCGTCGAGGTCACGAGGCTGGACGAGAACGAGGTCACGTCGTGGACGCGGGCTGCGGACAGTATGTGCGTGCTCTACGACGAGCACCTGGGCATCAATCCGCAGGACCACGCCTTCCTGAGTCACGAGCCGTGGGACTGGGAGCGCACCCCCGCCGACAAGTATCCGCTGCTGCTCAACTTCCACCCGCTCGTGATCTACCGGCACCAGGTGCTCAAGCAGGCCGACGTCGTGCTCGCCAACTTCCTGCGCGCCGAGGAGTTCGCGGCTGACGTCCAGCGCCGCAACTTCGACTACTACGACGCCATCACGACCGGTGACTCGTCGTTGTCGGCGTGCGTCCAGGCGGTCATGGCCGCCGAGGTCGGTCACGTCGATCTCGCCCGCCAGTACTTCGACGAGTCGCTCTATCTCGACATCGCCGACACCCACGGGAACACCGTCGACGGCGTCCACATCGCAAACGTGGGCGGCGTGTGGGCGGCGCTTGTTCACGGCTTCGCCGGCGTGCGCGACACCGGCGGCCATGTCCGCGTGGCGCCCCGGCTTCCTGCCGGGTGGACATCGATGCGCTTTCGGTTGCATCGCCGCGGGAGCGACATCGCGATCGCGCTCGACGCCGATGGAGCGACCGTCACCGTCGAGTCCGGCGGTCCCGTCCCGATCCTCGCCGGTGACACCGTGACCAACGTCGCCGCTGGTGAATCGCGACGAGTGCAAGTCACGCCCGGTAACGGGACACGGGCGTAGAACGATGACCGACGACCGTGACCAGACACCGCACTACGACGATCGTCGAGCGCCGTGGAAGCTGATCGCGCTGCTGGTGCTGGTGGTCCTGCTCGCGTTTTTTTTCTTCCAGAACGACGACGATGCACCAGTCGAGTTCCTCTGGTTCGATGGTGACTGGCCAGTCTGGGCGCTCATCGGCGTCGCCGTCGTGGTTGGTGTCGTCCTCGACCGCTTGGCGTCGTGGCAATGGCGACGGGCGCGCCGGCGCAGGGCCAACCATTGAGCGGTCGCCGGCCGCTGTTCAGCGTCGAGTCGACCGACGGCGTGTCCGTCGCGGTGCACGAGCTGTCGTCGGCGGCGGCCGCACCGCCACTGCTGATCTCGCACGCCACCGGTTTCTGCGGCCACGCCTATGCACCATTCGCAGCGGCTTTGGGCGACCGCTTCCGCAGCCTGGCGCTCGATCATCGTGGCCACGGCGCGACATTGCCGCCCGGTGACTGGGAGGCCGGCCAAGGCGTCGACTGGCGGGCGTTCGGCGACGACACCCTGGCGGTCGCGCGGGCGATCGGCGAGCGCGGCCGGCTCGTCGGATTCGGTCACTCGATGGGCGGTTCGTCGCTGCTGATGGCGGCGCATCGCGAGCCGTCGCAGTTCTCGCACCTCGTGCTCTTCGAGCCCATCGCCCGCCCGCCGGACGAGCAGCCGGTCGATGCCACCAGGTGGCCGATCGTGGCCGGCGCACGCCGCCGCACGCGCCATTTCGCTTCCTTCCAGGCGGCGTTCGAGAACTTCCGGCGCAAACCGCCGCTCTCGGACATGACGGCCGACGCGCTGCAGGGCTACGTCGAGCACGGGCTGCGACCCGCACGCGAGGGCGGCGTCGAGTTGTGCTGCACGCCCGAGCTGGAAGCGGCGATCTTCGTACTCGGCCCGCACAACGGAGTGTGGGACCTGCTTCCGGACGTCGACGTGCCGGTGCTCGTCGTCTCCGGTGCGTTCGAGCCCGACCAACCGTCGGCCTCGGCGGCGCAGATCGCTGAGCGACTCCCCCGCGGCGACCTCGTCGTGCTGCCGGACCAGGGGCACCTCGGTCCGTTCAGCCACCCCACCGAGGTCGCCGACGTGGTCTCCGCGTTCTTGTGACACCCCTCACCTACCATGACGGCTGCATGATCGTCGTGACCGAAACCGAGAGCGATATGGAGAGAGACCACGGCCCGTCGTGGACCGTGCCCGCCAGCCTCTCGCCCTCGCGTGTCGAGTCGTTCCTGTCCTGCCCGCTGGCCTTTCGCTTCAGCAGCATTCAGCGCCTGCCCGACCCGCCCACGCAGGCCACCACGAAGGGCTCGCTCGTGCACCGCGCACTCGAGCGGCTGTTCCTGCTGCCGCCCGACGATCGCACCCCTGGAGCGCTCGACCAGTGCGTTGCCGAGGCGATCACCGAGTACCAGGCGCATCCCGACTTCACCGGGCTCGCGCTCGACGACGCCACCACCCAGCGGTTCTTCGCCGAGTGCCGCGAGCTGGCTGCGAACTACATGACCCTCGAAGACCCGCGTCGGGTGCGCGCGATCGGGCTCGAGCTGATGCTCACCGCGCCCGTCTCCGAAGGGCTCGTGCTGCGCGGCATCATCGATCGACTCGAGCTCGACGGCAATGGCGAGTTGGTGGTCACCGATTACAAGACCGGCCGCGCCCCCCACCCGAACTACGAGCGCAAGAGCCTCGGCGGCGTCCAGTTCTACGCGTTTCTCTGCGAATCGGTGTTCGGCCGGATTCCGGCCGCAGTGCGCCTGATGTACCTCAAGTCCGGCGAGGTCATCACTGCCGTCCCGTCGTCGCAGTCCACGCGCTACATGACCACTCGCACGAACGCCGTGTGGAAGGCGGTGGCGACAGCCTGCGAGCGCGACGACTTCCGGCCCAAGCCGAGCACGCTCTGCAACTACTGCGCGTACCAGCGCTGGTGTCCCGAATACGGCGGCGACCCGGCGCAAGCCGCGATCGAGGCGCCGCGCCTGCTCGCCGGCGCAGTTGGCGGCATCGTCGAAACCGACGTCACGGTCGCGATCGCCGGCCCGTGACCCACGTCCCGGGACGCGACGACTTCGGTCCGGCGGTCGACGCCTTCGATGCCGCCGCCGACGAACTGCTCGAGCAGCTCCGCGAGCATCCACTCGCCGACCGCTTGTTCCTCACCGCCACCCGCTTGGGCGACTTCAGCATGATCTGGCATCTCGCTTCGGTCGTGCGGGGTGTCGTGCGCCGCCGACCCGACCAGGTGATCGTGTTGGCGGCGGCGCTCGGGCTCGAGAGTCTGATCGTCAACCAGGGCGTCAAGCGGCTGTTCCGGCGCACGCGGCCCACGACCGCCGGCGGCGTGCGCCTCCAGGTGCGCCGGCCGAGCACGTCGGCGTTCCCGAGCGGGCACGCCAGCGCCGCCGCCTTCGCCGCCGCCACCCTGATCGCGTGGGACGGGCGCCGCTGGGCTCCGCTGTGGATCAGCATCGCCGCGGTCGTCGGCGCCAGCCGCGCCTACGTGAAGATCCACCACCCGTCCGACGTCGTAGGTGGCGCCGTCACCGGTGTCGTGTTGGCGGCGCTGCTGCGCCCCGCGATCAATCGCTTCGCCCCACGCTGATACGTCTCTGACACGGCATCGGTACGATTCCGCGGCGTGCGGGCGCTCGTGATCGAACCCGAAGCGGGGAACGAGCCGGCACTGGTCGGCCATCGCCTGCGACACCACGGCTTCGAGCTGACCGACGTCGTGCTGAGCGACGAAGACGGTGTCGCCCTCGACGTCGACCTCGGCAGCCCCTCGGCCTTCGACGTCGTGGTGGCGATGGGCTCGATCCGCTCGGTGTACGAGGTGTCCACCCGCCCCTGGATCGCCGCCGAGCTCGATTTCCTCCGCCGGGCGAATGCCAACGGCGTTCCGGTGCTCGGAATCTGCTTCGGCGCCCAGGCGCTGGCGGCATCCCATGGCGGCCGCGTCGTGCCCGCCGAACGGCCGCAGGTCGGCTGGTACGCGCTCGACCCTGACGACAGTTCGGGGCTGCCCGGTGGGCCGTGGATGCAGTGGCATCACGACCGCATCGAGCCGCCCACGAAGGCGACCGTGCTCGCCCGAGACGAACTGTGCGTCCAGGCGTTCAAGGTCGCGCGCAGCCTCGGCGTCCAGTTCCATCCCGAGGTCACCAGCGATCATGTCGCCGGATGGATCGGCAACGGCGGCGCCGCCGAACTCGCGCGGCTGGGGATCGACCCCGACGAACTGCTCGCCCAGACGAAGGCGATAGAAGCTGACGCCACCGCCCGAGCGAACCGGCTCGTCGACTGGTTCCTCGCCGACGTCGCCCGCCTAGGCGCCGGCGAGGCGGTCGCCGATGAGGTCGACGACATTGTCGTGGTAGAACGCGCGCCCGGTTGCCGCGTCGACTCTTGACCGGTGACGCAGGGTGAGCCGTTCGAACCACGCTTGCAGGCCATCGGTGCCCTCCTGCAGCTCCTGCGACTGGCGCAGCTCGTTGCCACGCGGGGTAGCTGAGCGGGGCGATGCGCTCCCGGACCGACGGATCGGCACGGTCGCGTAGCCAGTTCGGCGTCTTCATGATGTGCGCATCGGCGTCGTGCACCACCAGCCCAGTCGCGTTGTACGCCATCGCCCCAGTTTCCGCAGCGGGCAGGGTCTCATACAGTTGCCGCATGCGTTACGCAGACACACCGACCGCCGAGGTCGAGGTGCTCGTGCATGCGCCGCCGGAACGGGTGTGGCAGCTCGTCAGCGACATCAACGTGCCGGCTCGCTTCTCGAATGAGTTCGCCGGCGCGCAATGGCTCGGCGACGGGCCCTGCGTCGGCGCTCAGTTCAAGGGCAGCAACGAACATCCCGCGATCGGCGCTTGGCAGACGACGTCTGTCATCACGCGCTGCGAGCCGGGACGCATCTTCGAATGGGCGGTGGGCGACCCCGAGTACCCGTCGGCGACGTGGCGCTTCGAGCTGCTACCGGTCGACGGCGGCGTGCGCCTGACGCAGTGGTGCCGGATGGGTCCCGGGCCCTCGGGCCTGTCGATCGCGATCGAGGCGATGCCCGACAAGGAGGAGCGCATCGTTTCCCGCCGGCTCGAAGAGTTCCGCACCAACATGCAGGCCACGGTGGCGGGCATCAAGCAACTGGCCGAGACGCCCGAGTGACGCTGCGCATCGGCGTCACGGTCAGCGGCATCGACACGAGCACCGTCGATTTCGTCCGCCAAGCGGAACGGCTGGGTGCGAGCACGGTATGGGTGCCCGAGTTCTGGATGTACGACGCGTTCACGCCGGTCGCCTACCTCGCGGCGACGACCGACACGATCGTGCTCGGCACGGCGATCGCCCAGCTCGGGACGCGCACGCCGGCCATGCTGGCGATGTCGGCGATGTCTCTGCAGTCACTCTCGGCGGGCCGGTTCCTGCTCGGCATCGGCACCAGCGGGCCGCAGGTGATGGAGGGTTGGCACGGCGTGCGCTTCGATCGGCCGGTGGCACGGACCCGTGAGACGATCGAGATCGTCCGCATGATCATGTCGGGAGCACGACTGACCTACGACGGCGAGATCTACACCTTGCCGCTGCCTGACGGCGAACCGCGCAGCCTGCGCTCCCCCGCCGCTCCGGTGCGCGTGCCGATCTACGTCGCCTCGCTCGGACCGGCCAACCTGCGTCTCACGGGCGAGCTCGCCGACGGGTGGATCGGCAATTCGTTCTTCCCGGAGACCGCCGGCGTGTTCTTCGACCACATCCGTGACGGGGCGGCGTCGGCGGGGCGCAGCCTCGACGAGATCGATCTCACGGTGTCGGTGTCGCTCGAGCTGACCGATGCGGTGGAGGAAGCGGGTCGGCGGCACGCCGACGGCTACGCCTTCACGTTCGGAGCGATGGGTTCGCCGACCCGCAACTTCTACAACGACGCCTTCGCTCGCCAGGGGTACGCCGACGATGTGGCCGAGGTGCAGCGGCTGTGGCTCACGGGTGATCGCGCAGCCGCCGCCCAGCGCGTGCCGATCGAGATCGGGCTCGGCACGAATCTGATCGGTACCGACGAGCTCGTCGTCGAGCGGCTGCGGCGATATCGCGACGCCGGCGTCGATCAGCTACGCGTCAGCGTCGTGGGTGACGGTCACGCCGACAGGCTCGACCAACTCGGCCGTCTGATCGACCTCGTTCAGGAAGTGAACTCCGAGGCTGGCTGAGCGCTATTACTGCGCGGCCGCTTGCGCCGGGAAATTCGCAACCAGCGCCTTGGCGGTGAGCGCCGCGCGTTGGGCGCTGCCCTCGACCGTGTAGTGGATGCCGTCGTTGCGGAACCACTGTGGCTGCACGATGTCGTACCAGTCGAACACACGCACGTTGGGATAGTCGGCAGTGACCCGCGCCAGCTCGTCGTTCCAGGCCAGCATCGACGCGTTGCGGTACGCGTCCTCCGTGCGCTGCGTCACAGCGTTGACCCACAGCACGGGATCGCCGCCGATCACATCGAGCATGCGCCTGATCCGCTCCTGGGCTCCGGTGTTGGCGCCGGCGGCGATGTTGGCGGCGTCGTTGGTGCCCACCATCAACACCCAACACCCGTGATAGTCGTTCTCGCGAACCCCTTGCGCCACGTCGAGCGCGCTGGCATCGCCGTCGAAGTGCTCGATGATCGCCCGCGCCCCGTCGTTGTCCGGATACACGGCGGCGACGCCCACGTCGCGGTAGCGCTGGTCCAGGGTCAGCTGCGCGCCGCCGACGCCGGTCGGCTCGAAGAGCGACACCGACGTCGAGTCGCCGATGTGAACGACCTGCTCGCACGACGTCGTGGTGGGCACGGGCGGCAGCGTGGTGGTGCTGGTCGTGCTCGTGGTGCTCGTCGTGGTCGACGTCGTCGACGTCGACGTCGAGGTCGACGACGACGTCGTCGAAGTCGTCGCCATGTTGGTGGACGGCGGCGGCACGTCCGTGGTTGCCGGGACGATCGACGAGGAGGACGAGGCGACGCTCGTCGGCGCCGCGCCCTCTGCCGATTGGATCCGTTCGCTGCACGCCGCCAATGCCGACAGGGTCAGGAGTGCGAGCACGACCCCGCTGGAGCGCTTCATACCTCGATCCCGACCGACCGGGCGGCGGCGCGCCGGGACGCTTCGGCTCGATCGCGCACCCAGCACCCATCGAGATGGTCGTTGACGAGTCCCATCGCCTGCATGAACGCGTACACGGTCGTGGGTCCGACGAACGACCAACCGCGACCCTTGAGGTCCTTCGACAGCGCCTTCGATGTGTCGGTCATCGACGGGATCTCCGACGGCGCGCCGGTGTCGAACGCGGCGTGCGCCCAGAAGTAGCGGGCGAGCGAGTCCGCCTCGTGCATCAACTCCAGCGCACGCTGTGCGTTGTTGATCGTCGAGCGGATCTTGCCGCCGTGGCGCACGATGCCGGCGTCGGCCAGCAGGCGCTCGACGTCGTCTTCGTCGAACCCGGCGACCACCGCGGGTTCGAAGCCGGCGAACGCGGCGCGGAAGTTGTCACGCTTGCGCAGGATCGTGAGCCACGACAGGCCCGATTGGAAGCCTTCGAGGCAGAGCTTTTCGAAGAGCCTGGCGTCTGACGTGACGCCGTAGCCCCATTCATGGTCGTGGTAGGCGATGTAGTCGGCGGTGGACGCGCCCCACCAGCACCTTGTGAGGCCGTCGCCCGCGACCACCACTTCCATGCGGCCAGTGTCGCAGCCGAACCAGCGATTTTGGTGTCAGTGGACGAGCACGTTGCGGAACTGCCATGGATCGTCGGGGTCGATGTCCTCGTCGAACAGTCCCGGGCGGTCGGTCAAGGGAGTCCAGTCGGTGTAGTAGCCGTTGACGGGGCCGAGGTATGGGCGTTGGATCTCGAGGCACCGTACGTGGTCCATGTCGTCGGTCTCGACGATGCCGGCCTCGGGGTTCTCGAGCGCCCACACGATGCCCGCCAGCACCGCCGACGTGACCTGCATCCCGGTTGCGTTCTGGTGCGGCGCCAGCGCCCGCGTCTCCTGGATCGACAGCTGAGAACCGAACCAGTAGGCGTTGCGGGCGTGTCCGAAGAGCAGGACGCCGAGCTCGTCGATGCCGTCCACTATCTCGTCCTCGTCGAGCACATGCTGCGCGTCGGGCATGCGGCAGGCGGCGCCGAACAGCTCGTGGAAGGACAGCACGGCGTCGTTGCACGGGTGGTAGGCGTAGTGACACGTCGGCCGGAAGTCGACCGACCCGTCGTCGCCGGGCAGCGTGAAGAAGTCGGGTATCGACAACGACTCGTTGTGCGTCACGAGGAATCCGTACTGCGCGCCGTGCGACGGGCACCACGTGCGCACTCGCGTGTTGGCACCCGGCTGCTCCAGGAAGATCGCAGGCGCCGACGGGTCGTCGAACGCGCGCGCGTTGGCGGGCATCCACCGCTCGTGCGTGCCCCAACCGAGCTCGGCCGGTTGGAGACCTTCGCTGATGAAGCCGTCGACCGACCACGTGTTCCAGAACACCTCGACCGGCTTGGGCCGAACAGCGCGTTGCGTGTCGCGCTCGGCGATGTGCAGACCCTTGACACCGAGATCACGCATGAAGCGCGCCCATCCCCCACGATCACCGGTCGTGGGCACTGGTGCTTCGAGGCCGAGCTCGCCGGCCAACCGGACGAGGGCCTCCTTGACGAACCACGACACCATCCCCGGATTGGCCCCGCAGCACGAGACCGCAGTCGTGCCACCGGGCGCGCGGCGGCGCTCCTCCGTGACGGTCGCGCGGAGCGCGTAGTTCGTCCGTGTCGCGTTGTCCCGACCGCTGTCGTAGTAGAAGCCCGGCCACGGTTCGACGACGGTGTCGATGTAGAGCACGCCGAGCTCACGGCACAGCCGCATGATGTCGAGCGACGACGTGTCGACGGACAGGTTGATGCAGAACCCCTGTCCCTGCCCCTCGGTCAGTAGCGCGGGCAGCAGTGTCCGGTAGTTGTCTTGGGTGATCTGTTCGCCGACGTAGTGCACGCCGTAATCGTCGAGCAGATGGCTATCGCGGTCCTCCGGGTCGATCACCGTGGTCCGGCTGTGGTCGAACTCGATGTGGCGGTCGAGCAGCGGCAGCACTCCGCGTCCGATCGATCCGAATCCGATCATCACCACCGGGCCGCTGACGCGGCCGAGAACTTCAGTGCTGATCACGCCAACCTCCCTCTCGTCGAAGCGGACGGCCGAGCCGTCGGGTCTGCGGACGATACAGCGTCGTGTTCAGCGACGGCGATGACGCAGCAAGGTGTCGAGCAACTGGGGCGTGGCGGCGACGACAGGCGACCGGCGCGCGGCATGATCGAGCGTGCACAGCTCGCGCCCGAACACCTCGGCGGTGGCGCCGCCCGCCTCGTCGAGGATCAGCACCGACGCGAGGTAGTCCCACACGCCGTGACCCTCGTCGACCATGTCGCACCATGCGTCGGTCACGCCGCAGGCGACTGCGCAGATGTCGGGCGCGGAGGCGCCGAGCGCACGGAACTGCATCCAGCCGAAGTCATACGGCGGCAATCCCGAGACGCCGATCAGCGCCTCACCGATGTCTGTGACACCGCTTGTCTTGATCGCACGGCCGTCGCACTCGGCGCCGACGCCGCGAACGCCGACGAAGCGCTCTCGTGTGGCATGGTTGACGACGACACCTGCCGCCGGACCGTCGTCGTCGACCAGGCACAGCGCGGATGCGTACCAGGGCACGCGACGCGAGGCGTTGGTCGAGCCGTCGAGAGGGTCGACAACCACGATGGGCGCCGACGCCGATCCCGGCGGTCCGGTGACGCCGCTCTCCTCTGAGAGCACGCGGTACCCGGCCCTGTAGAGCGCGTCGAGGCACGCCGCGTCGGCCTCGAGATCGACGGCGTACTGGCCGTCGCGCACTCCGGAGGGACCCCAGTTGGTGTTGGTAGCGACCACCTCCGCGACGGCGTCCGCGGCGCGCAGCATGGTGTCCACTGCCCGCGACAGGGTCGAATCGATCACAGCCGCCGACGGTAGTGTCCAAGGCGTGGCAGTCATCGACGTTGCGGGGTTCGTCGCCGACCTCAAGAGCCAGGCGATCGACTACGGGTTCCACGTCCATGACGAACGGCACTTCGTCGAGACCTACTCGTTGCGCCAGCTCTGGGAGGTCGATCTGCACCCCGAGGAGGCGTGCGCCGGCCCGATCGACCTGCACCTCTCGCTCGACGTCGACCCGCGCGCGCTGCTCGGGTTCGAGGACGAGGTGATGAAGATGGAAGACCTCGACGAGGAACCGCCACGCGGTTTCACGTTCCCGCTGCTGTTCACCTGGACGCTTCCGCCGCTCAAGTACCCGCCCGACCTGCTCGTGCTGGCGACCGATATCGCCGGCGTCGGCGGCCTCGACCTACCCGTGGAGGTGTCAGCGATCGACTCGTTCCCCAGCGTCACCGACGCGCCTGAGCGAAGTCTGTCGATCGTGGCGCGTATCGCGCTCGACCTGTGTGATGTGTACATGAACAACGACGCCTCTGTCGCCCAGGCACTCGATCGGTGCAAACATGTCAGTCTGTACCTGCTCGAGCGCGCCGATGCGTGGCTCGACGACGAAGACGACGACGACGACATCTGACGACGACATCTGACGACGACATCTGACGACACATCCGGTTGCCGGCCGAGGAGGGCGAGTGGAAATCGAGGATCGCGACGGGCTCACCGTCGCCGAACTGATCGACATGCTCAGTCAGCATCCCTCCGACGCGATCGTCGAGATGTCCATCGTCGCCCCGATCGGCGAAGGTGACGACGACATCACGGTCGACCGCTACCACATCGACGGGATCATGCCCTGGCACGACGAGGACGACGTGGACGACGTCGTGTGGCTCGTGGGCGGCGAGGACGAGGACGTCGACGTGTTCCTCGACGCCATCGAGATCACGCCCGAGTAGGCGGGGTTGCCGTCGGCGCCGGGAGCGGCCGTGAGCCATCTCGACCCCGCATGGCTGGCGTCGCAGCGTTGGTTCCGCTCGAAGCAGCGCCCGATCGCACGAATCGACGAGATCGACGTCGCCCGGTTGACGGAGGGCGCCGCGCTGGCCGTGATCGTGGTGTCGTACGGCGACGGCGCGCCCGACGAGCGCTACCTCGTTCCGCTGGTCGGCGATCGTGAACCGGTCGACGGCGAAGGTGCCTGGCGTGCGCTGGCGCATCTGATTGGCTCGGGTGCGACGCTCCGGGCGGAGCGGGGCTGGTTCGAGGCCACGCAGGCAACCGCCGCCGAGACGATCCTGGGCGCGACTCCAATCACCTCGCTCGGCGAGCGGCGCCTCGGCGTCCAGCAGACGAACACGTCCGTGGTGCTCGGCGAGCGTCTGATCCTCAAGCTGTACCGATTGCTAGAGGCCGGTCAGAACCCGGACGTCGAGGTCAACCAGTTCCTGACCGCTGCGGGTTTCGCCGATACGCCGGCGGTCGCCGGCGCGCTCTCCTACGTCGATACCGCAGGTAGGCGGTCGGCGGCGGCGATGCTGCAGGCCTTCGTGCCGTCGCTGGGCGACGCGTGGGAGGCGATGCTGAACGCGCTGGCTGCCGATCCCGCTTCGGCGACGCGAATCGCGGCCGATGTCGGCGACGTGACACGTCGACTCCATGTAGCCCTGGCGTCGAATCCCGACGCCACTGAGTTTCCGGTCCGCACGGCGACGGCGGACGAGGTGTCGCAGTGGCGGGCATC
>DASQTR010000072.1:0-2625 GCA_035641795.1 Ilumatobacter sp. | reverse complement strand
GCAGGTACGACTTGAAGTCCTGCGGGTCGGCGGCCACGCTGAGGTTCTCGAACACGGTCGAGTCCTCGAACAGCTCGAGCGACTGGAACGACCGCGCAACACCGGCTCGGGCGCGCTTGACCGCCGGCAGCTTCGACAGGTCGACGTCGTCGAGCCGCACCCGGCCGGCGGCTGATGTGAAACCGCTGATGGCGTCGATCAGCGACGTCTTGCCGGCGCCATTCGGTCCGATCAGCCCGGTGACGGTGCCCGGCTCGAGCCGGTAGCTCACGTCGCGGACGGCCACCACCGCCCCGTAGCGCACGGTCAGACCTTCCAACGTCAGCGTCCGAGGTGGTACACGACTGTGGTCGTCCGTGACGGCGCTCGAGTCGACGACGTCGGCGAGCTCGATGGTGTACGGCCTGCCCCACTTCCGTGCCTTCTTGATGAACTTGAACATCTTGGCCCACTCGGCCGCCACACCGTCCTTGTACAGCAACACCGTCAGCAGGATCGCGATGCCGCTGATCAGCTGGATCCACCTTCCGACACCCTCCCACGTCGATTCCAAGATCTCCTGGCTGATCCCAGCCGTGGCCATGGTCGATCCCACGAACGCGCCGAGCAGGTAGCCAACGCCTCCCAGCAGTGCCAGGCCGACGTACGTGATCGAGGTGAAGTTGGTGAACGACTGGTAGCTGATCGATGTCAGCCGAAACGCCAGCACGATGCCGCCCAACGCAGCGATGGCAGACGCAAGCGAGAACGCGAAGAGCTTGGCCACCATCACGTCGATCCCGAGCGCCGCCGCCGCACGTTCGTTGGTGCGGACCGCGATCAGTCGCCGGCCGCTGCGGCCGCGTCGCACGTTGGCGACGACCACCACCGCGAGCATCGCCATCACCAGCACGAAGATCCCGTAGCGGGCCGGATGATTGATCGATCCGATGTCGTAGCCGAACAGCTCGGGGCTCCCGACCTGCGTGCCTTGTACGCCGCCCGTGTAGCTGCGGTTCTTGAAGAGCATCAGCTCGATGGTCGTGCCCAATCCGAGTGTGACGATCGCCAGGTTGATCCCCCTGGTGCGCACCGCCGGCAGACCGAAGATCACACCGAGTGGAACGGCGGCCACGACGCCCGCCAGTAGTCCGAGCAGGAACGGGATGTCGAACACCGCGACCAAGCGTCCTGCGACGTAGGCGCCGAACCCGGCTATCGAGTACTGGGCGAGGGAGAGCTGTCCGGTGTACCCCGTCAGCAACACGATCGACAACAAGACGATGGAGACCCCCAACGAGACCGTGATGGCGTCGATCCACTTCGGCTCCTTGGTGAGCATCAGGAACACGACGACGCCACAGCCGAACAGCGTCCAGTCCCACGACATCCGACCGTTGCCGACCATCGGCAACTGCTCGAGGTAGTGGTCCCGCAGTGGCAGCGACCGCCCACGGAACACCAGCACCACGATGATGACGAGGAACGGAAGTGACGGCCCGAGGCCCTCCTGCTGAGAGAACCGTCCGACCAGTGCCTGGCCGATGCCCAGCGCGAATCCGGCTGCCGTGGCAACCGGGAACGACCGGAAGTCTCCGACCAATGCAGCCGCCAGCGCGGCGAGGATCAGCGCCGTCATCGCCGTGACCTGCAGGGTGATGATGGGGACGACCAAGATCCCTGCCACGGCGGCAATGCCTGAGCCCAACGCCCAGTTCAACAGCGCGACACGGTTGGGAGACAACCCGATCGCTTCCGCGGACCGCTCGCTCTCCGACACCGCCTCCGTGGCGAGCCCGAACTGGGTCGATCGGTAGAGCATCCAGAGTCCGAACGCCGAGGCGCTCCCGATTCCGAGCAGGATCAGGCGGTCGACCGTGATCCCGACGTCGCCCCACAACGTCACCCGGTCCGTCGGCAGCCAGCTCTCGACCTGATGCGGATTGGACCCGTAGCGGATCACGACCGCCGCCTGCATCGTGACCAGCACACCGAGGGTGGCGATCACGCGAACCAGCGAACTGGCTCGTCGCAACGGCCTCATGATCACCCAATGTGTGAGCATTCCCAGGAAGGCCGACCAGGCGACGCCCACGACCGCCGAAGCCAAGAACGGCCAGCCGTGCTCGTGCTGCAACTCCCATTGCATGAAGACGCCGGCGATGGCCGTTGCACCGAGCGAGAAGTTCAACACGCCGGTGCCGCGGTAGATCACGATCAGACCCTGCGATGCGAAGGCGTAGAGCGCGCCGACGCCCAAGCCCAACAGCGCGAATCTGATGACTTCGTTCATCGGCCCCCCGTCACCGAGCCCCACTCTGCGCAGTCAAACATCAGAGGGGTTGGCGCGCTCGGGATCGTACAGCGTCTCACGTCGGACCTAGAACTCGACATGCTTGCCACTGATCGATCAACTCTGCCAAAGGTCGGAGGCGGCTCGAGGTGCCCACTCGCTCGCGGTATGCCCTACGCATGGAGTGGCGAACATCAGATGTATTGTGCTTTATTGTCGGTTGGTCGGTGCGCATCCTGCGTCCGCGATAGTGCAACTGGGGGATGGTCGATGTCCACTACGGGTGACCCGCGTTCGATTCCAAATCGGCATTCGTGGCGACGCAAGTTTGCGCTCCTTGCGGTCATCGGCTT
>DASQTR010000071.1:0-14519 GCA_035641795.1 Ilumatobacter sp. | reverse complement strand
TCCAGCAGCCGATACGAGATCTCGGCGATCGCGAGCGTCAGGGCCAGCTGAGCGACGACGAGCTGCCAGCCGTCGAGCCCCGTGCGGCGCTCGTCGACGATCACGTAGATCGGCCAGTGGTACAAGTAGACGCCGTAGGAGATCCCGCCGAGCCAGACCAGCGGTCGTGTCGACAGCAGGCGCCTCACATGAGAGTCGGCCTGGAGCCCGAGCACGAGTAGCGCCGATCCGACCGCCACCACCGGCAGCCAGCCGGCGTAGGCCGGACCGCCGGAGGCGGGGAACGTCGCCACGCAGACAGCAAGCGCGAGCAACGCCGTCGGCGCCAGCCAGGCGACGACGCGCGGAACGGCGCGGGCGTGCAGCAGAAGGGCGAGCAGGGCCCCCATCAGGATCTCGCCGACCCGCGCAGGAGTCGCCCAGTAGGCGGCGTCGGGGCCGAAGAAGGCCGCCGTGATGGGCGCCATGAGCGCGAACACGAGCGTCAGCGAACCGAGCGCGAGCGTGCGGCTGCGGCGCGTTGAACAGCGCCCCAGCAGGAAGGCCATCGTCGGTGGCCACAGCCAGTAGAACTGCTCCTCGATCGACAGCGACCAGAAGTGTTCGACCGGCGACCGGGCGCCGCCGGCCTGCTGGAACAGCTGCTGGTACGAACCCTCGCCCGCCAGGAACACCCAGTTCGAGACCTGCAGCAGCGCGCCCATCACCTGTCGCCGCAGCTCGGCCACGCCGACGAAGACGTCGGTGAGCTCGGAGACGGCGACGACCGCGGCGAGGCACACGAGGCTGGCCGGCAGCAGCCGTCGCACCCGGCGGGCGTAGAACGCCGACATGCTGATCGCTCCGGTGGTTGCGTGCTCGGTGAGGAGCAGCGTGGTGATCAGGTAGCCGGAGAGCGTGAAGAACACCGAGACGCCGAGGTAGCCGCCGGAGAACCCGGGCACTTCGGCGTGGAAGAGCAGAACCGCGGCAACGGCCAGTGCCCGGACCCCGTCGAGTGCCGGCTGGTACGCGATCGTGCCGCTTCGCCCGTTGCGCCGGACGGCGACATCTGGCGCGCCGCGCTCGACGACGACATCCCGCTCGCTCATGCGAGTCCGCAGTGTAAGAGCCGGATTGCAGAACGCCCGCTCGGGTGACAGCGCGAAATCGCGCCCTTCATTCGACCTTCGTTATGGTGCGGACGATGCCACGACGACACACCCCTCGCCTCGGCGCGGCCGTGGTCACAATGCTCGTCATCGTTGCCGCCGATGCGCTCGGCCTCGCACCGTTGGCGGACGACCCGCCGGTCGCGCAGGCTGCGCCGACCGAGCGCTTCATCGCCACCCCCGGTCCACTGGGTCCGGTGACGGTGATCGGCGACTCGGTGCTGCTGGGGTCGCTGCTCGTGTCGCCCACGATCGCGGACACCCTGGCGGCGCAGGGATGGGGACCGGTCAGAGCGCGCGCCGGCGAGGGGTACAACACCGGGGTCTGGGGCGGCAACCAGACGTGGAAGTCGTCGTACTGGATCACCACGTGGCGACAGGAAGGCTGGGACCCGGTCGACGTGGTCGTGAACCTGGGGGCCAACGACTCCGGGAGCTGCCAGACGGTCCAACGCTGTTACGACGCGATCATGTCGCTGGTCGACGTGATCGGGCCCGGGCATCGGATCTGGTGGCCGAAGGTGACGCGCTTCTACGTCTACGAGGGCCAGGCAAGCGCCTGGAATCAGGCGCTCGATCGGGTCGACCAGGAGCGCGCCGACTTCTGGACATGGGACTGGCCGTTCGAGATGGCGCACGGCGACTACTCGTCACCCGACCAGACCCACCTGTCCGCGGACGGCTACCGCAAGCGCTCGCGTGTGATGGCGCGGGAGATCACCGCCGATCTCGCCGCCGCCCGTCGCGTCGGCGGCGACGCGCCGCTGGCGCCGGTGATCGGTGGCGCCACCGAGTTCGTGCCGCTTTCTCCCGACCGTGTGCTCGACACCCGTGAAAACGGGGGCGCAGCTGTCGCCGGTGGAACGAGCCTCGACATCGACATGACGCCGTTCGTACCCGCCGGCACGACCGCGGTGGCGGTCAACCTCACCACCGACCAGTCGTCCGCGCCGGGCTTCCTGACGGGCTATCCGTGCGACCGTCCACGCAAGGAGGTCTCGAACGTCAACCACGCCGCCGGCGTGCCGCGCGGGGCGCTCGCCGTCGTGCCGCTCTCCGCGACCGGTCACCTCTGCGTCTACAGCCACGCCACCGGGCACGTGATCGTCGACGTCCAGGGCGCGTTCGTACCCGACGCACCGGACGGAGTGCGCTTCACGCCCTTGGCGACGCCTGAACGGCTGCTCGACACGCGCAATACCGGGCGGGCGCCGATCGTCGTCGTCGACGCGCCCGACGGCGCCCAGGCAGTGGCTGTGACCGTCACCGCCACCGAGGTGATGTCGCCGGGGTGGCTCAAGGCCTTTCCGTGCGGCGGTACGCCGCCGGAGGTTTCCAACGTCAACTACCTGCCGGCCGACACGGTGGCGAGCGCCGCCTTCGTACCGGTCGCCGCCGACGGCACGATCTGCGTGCAGAGCATGAACGCGGTCGACGTCGTGGTCGACCTTACGGGCGTGTTCGGACCCGCCGGCGAGCTGCGCCTCGTGCCCACCGATCCGACGCGCATGCTCGACACGCGCACGGGAACGGGCGGTTGGACGCCCCACCAGGGCAGCGGCCAGGTCCTCGACGTGCGGGTCGTGCCGACAGAGGCGCGCGCCGTGACGGGCACGATCACGCTGGTGGGCCCGCTGCGCCCCGGCTGGCTCAAGGCCTACGCGTGCGGTTCCGAGCCTCCCACTTCCGCGGTCAATGCCGGCGCCGAGACGGTGTTCGCCAACGCCGTGACCGTCGGCGTCGACAGCGGAGGACGGATGTGCGTCAAGGCGTTGTCGGCGACGCACACGCTGTTCGACGTCACGGGCTGGTGGGTGCCGTGACCCGGTCCCGTTGGGCCGTGGCGCTCGCTGGACTGCTCGTCGCCTCCTCGTCGCTCGTGGGCGGTCATCGCCCGGTCGACGCAGAGGTCCCGCCGCCGTCGAGGCGCGTCTACATGATCACCGACTCGGTCGGGATGGGTGCCGTGAACGCGATGGCGGCGGCCTTCGGACCGGGATGGCAGTTCACGTTCGACGGCGATCCCGGCGAATTCACCGAGACACTCGAGAGCAAGTACGTCCGCCCGCGCATGACCCAGACGCCATGGGTGTTCGGCGACTACGCGATCGTGGCCTCCGGCTACAACTACCCGTACTGGGATCCCGCCAGGTTCGATCGCAGCATCGACATCATGGTGCGCACGCTGGTCGAGGCCGGCGCGAAGCACGTCTTCTGGGTCACGTTGCGCGAGATCAAGCCGCAGTACATCTCACCCGGCGCGTGGCGGCAGATCCAGCCGTATTACTGGTATTTCCCCACCGTCAACGACCACCTCGAGCAAGCGCTCGCACGCAACCCCAACCTCTCGTTGATCGACTGGGCGGCGGTGGCCGATCAACCTGGTCTGACCTACGACGCCATCCACCTGAACCCCGAGGGGTCGGCGCTGTACAGCGCGATCTCACGGCAGGCCGTGATCGACGCCACCACGGCCGCCGCCGAAGGCGCGGTGACGCGGATCGCGATCCCCGATGCGGCCGGGGTCGAGGCTGTGGCGCTCAACCTCACGACCGTCGATCCGCGGGCGCTCGGTTTCCTGACGGCCTACGACTGCGACCGCCCGCGTCCCAGCGTCAGCAACCACAACTACACGCGCGACCTTGTCGTCGCCCACGCCGCGATCGTGCCGGTGGGTGCGACGGGCGAGGTGTGCATCTTCGACAATGTCGCCACGAATCTCGTGGTCGACATCACCGGCCGGTTCGGCGTCGCCGCCGGCATCGGCGATACGGAGTCGAAGCGACTGATCGACACGCGCGACCGTGGCACGAAGCAGCCGCCGCTCATGCCGCTCCCGGTCTCCGTCGGTTCGCCGCCGGGCTCGCCGGTGGTGCTCAACGTCACCGCCGTCGACGCCGACGGGCCGGGCTGGGTGAGGGCGGCGCCGTGCGACTCCACGAACACGACGTCGACCGTCAACTTCGACGATGCCGCCCCAGTACCGAACGTGGCGGTCGTCGTCCCCGGCGCCGACAGCACGATCTGCGTCACCAGCTCGGTCGCCTCGCACCTGATCGTCGACCGCTTCATGGAGTTCGCGCCCGACGCTGGTGTCGAGATCGTCGCCCCTTCACGGGTGCTCGACACGCGCGACGGAGGCGGCGTCCGGGTCACCACCGGCGGTGTCGTACGGCTCGACGCCGAGTCGCTCGGCGTGACCGCCGGGACGACAGGCGTGATGCTCAACCTGACGGTCACCGACGCGCTCGGATCCGGCTTTCTCACTGCGTATCCGTGTTCCGACGGCCGGCCGCCGACGTCGAATCTGAACTTCGTCGCCGGTGACGTGGTCGCCAACTTCGTCGTCGTCCCGCCCGACGGCGGCGGTGCCGTGTGCATCTACGCCCACAACACGACGCACGTGGTGATCGACCTGATGGGCACGGTGTCGGAGGGCTTCACGGGCGGCGCGCCACAACGGCTGCTCGACACGCGCGTGGCGAACCTGCCCGCCAACTGGCCCTAGCACGCGAGCCCGCCCAGGTTCGTTTCGGCGATAACCGTGAGAGAATGAGCCCATGATCTTCGACGGCTTCGTGCACCAGTTGCCCGACATCGATCCGACCGAGACCCAGGAATGGCTCGACTCGCTCGACGCGGTCGTCGACACCCACGGCAAGGCCCGCGCCCGTTTCCTGCTCTCCAAACTGCTCGACCGGGCCAGCGCCAGCCAGGTGAGCTTCCCCGCCACCGTCAGCACCCCGTACGTCAACACGATCCCCCGCGAGTTCGAGCCGTGGTTCCCCGGTGACGAGCACATCGAGCGGCGCATCCGCGCCTTCATCCGCTGGAACGCGGCGATGATGGTCGTCAAGGCGAACAAGCACGCCGACGGCATCGGCGGCCACCTGTCGACGTTCGCCAGCTCGGCGTCGCTCTACGAGATCGGCTTCAACCACTTCTTCCGCGGCAAGGACGCACCTGGCGGCGGCGATCACGTCTACTTCCAGGGTCACGCGGCACCCGGCATCTACGCCCGCGCCTATCTCGAGGGCCGCCTCACCGACGACGACCTCGACCACTTCCGCCAGGAGATCGGGCGCGGCGGCCGCGGCCTGTCGAGCTACCCGCACCCCCGGTTGATGCCTGACTTCTGGGAGTTCCCAACGGTGTCGATGGGGCTCGGCCCGATCACCGCGCTCTACCACGCGCGGTTCAACCGCTATCTGATGAACCGCCAGCTCGACGACACGTCCGAGAGCCGCGTGTGGTGCTTCGTCGGCGACGGCGAGTGCGACGAGCCGGAAACACTCGGTGCCATCTCGCTCGCCTCCCGAGAGCAGCTCGACAACCTGATCTTCGTCGTCAACTGCAACCTGCAGCGGCTCGACGGCCCGGTGCGCGGCAACGGCAAGATCATCCAGGAGCTCGAGGCCGTCTTCCGTGGCGCCGGCTGGAACGTGATCAAGGTCATCTGGGGCTCGAAATGGGACGAGCTGCTCGCCCAGGACAAGGACGGTGTGCTGCTCAACAAGATGAACGCCACCGTCGACGGCGAGTTCCAGCGCTACGCCGTCGAGAGCGGCGAGTACGCGCGTGAGCACTTCTTCGGTCCCGATCCGCGGTTGCGTCAGATGGTGTCGCACCTCGGCGACGAGGAGCTCCGCAACCTGCCGCGCGGCGGGCACGACTACCGCAAGCTGTACGCGGCGTACAAGGCGGCGGTCGAGAACCTCGGCTCCGGCCGCCCCACGGTGATCCTCGCCAAGACGATCAAGGGCTGGACGCTCGGTCAGGGCTTCGAGGGTCGCAACGCGACGCACCAGATCAAGAAGATGACCACCCAGCAGCTCGTCGATCTTCGCGACCGGTTGTACATGCACGACGAGATTCCCGACTCCGTCTTGCAGGAGAACCAGTTTCCCTATTTCCGCCCGGCCGAAGGCTCGATCGAGTTCCAGTACATGATGGAGCGGCGGCGCACGCTCGGTGGCTCGATGCCGCGCCGCACGACGACCGTCCGGCGACCGATCGTGCTGCCGGCAGCGTCGACGTTCGCCGAGATGCGGGCCGGATCGGGCGGCAACGCGGTGTCGACCACGATGGGCTTCACGCGTCTGCTGCGGAACCTCTGCCGCGACGGCCAGATGGGCGAGCGGGTGGTGCCGATCATCCCCGACGAGGGTCGTACGTTCGGCATGGACTCGCTGTTCAAGGAGCTCGAGATCTACGCCAGCCAGGGGCAGAAGTACGAGCCGGTCGACCACGACCTGCTGTTGTCGTACGCCGAGGACTCCGACGGCCAGATACTGGAGGAGGGCATCACCGAGGCGGGCTCGATGGCGAGCTTCATCGCCGCCGGCACGAGCTACTCCACGCGCGGCGTGCCGATGATCCCGTTCTACACCTTCTATTCGATGTTCGGTTTCCAGCGCATCGGCGACCTCATCTGGCAGGCGGCCGACATGCGCGCCCGTGGCTTCCTTATGGGCGCCACCGCGGGGCGCACGACGTTGCTGGGCGAGGGTCTCCAGCACCAGGACGGCCACAGTCTGCTGCTGGCCTCGACCGTGCCGGCGGTACAGGCATATGACCCGGCGTTCGCATACGAGGTCGGCGCCATCGTGCGCGCCGGCATCGATCGCATGTACGGTCCCGACGTCCCGGACGCCGAGCGCGATGTCATGTACTACCTGACGCTCTACAACGAGAACTACCAGATGCCGGGGCTCGACCCCGAACGGGTGGACGAAGTCGAGCAAGGCGTGATGCGCGGGCTCTACCGCTTCGCGGATGCGCCGGAGGGGCCGTCGAAACGGGCCACGATCGTCTTCTCCGGGATCTCCCACGGAGCGGCACGCGCCGCCACCATCGAGCTCGCCGAGCACTACGACGTCGCCGCCGAGCTGTGGTCTGCGACGTCGTACAAGAAGCTGCGCGAGGAGGCGCTGGCGGCCGAGCGTTGGAACCGGCTGCATCCGTCGCAGGAGCGGCGGACGCCGCTCGTGACGCAGCTGCTCGACCAGTCGCAGGGCCCGATCACGGCTGTGAGCGACTTCATGCGGATGGTGCCCGAGCAGATCGCCCGCTTCGTGCCCGACGGGAGGCCGTTCACGGTGCTGGGTACCGATGGCATGGGCCGGTCCGACACGCGTGAGGCGCTGCGCCGGTTCTTCGAGATCGACATGGGTCACGTCGTGGTTGGAGTGTTGACCGGCCTGCTCGAGTCGGGTCGGGTCGACTCGGGAGCGGTGGACGACGCGATCAAGCGTTACGACGTCGACGCCGACACAGCTGACCCGTTCCGTGTGTGATCGGCCGCGTGTGATCGTCCGGTGACCGGCGACCTCTACATCACGGGTGATACCGAAGCCGACACGCTGCTCAACCGTGACGGCACCGCATTGCTGATCGGCATGCAGCTCGACCAGCAGGTACCGATGGAGTGGGCGTTCATGGGTCCGCGAACATTGCACCAGCGGCTCGGGCACCTCGACCCCAACGCGATCGCGGCGCTCGACGAGGCGCAGTTCGTAGCGGTGTGCTGTGCCAAGCCGGCGATCCACCGCTTCCCGGCGGTGATGGGCCGACGCATCCACGGCATGTGCGGTGTGATCGCCGATCGCTACGACGGCCGGTCCGAACGGCTATGGATCGACACGACGTCAGGGGACGAGCTGTTCCACCGGCTCCGTGAGCTTCCCGGCTTCGGTGAAGAGAAGTCGCAGATCTTCGTTGCGCTCCTGGCCAAGCGCTTCGGCATACTTCCTCCCGGATGGGAGGCAGCCGCGGGCGTGTTCGCCGACAGCGAGCCGAGAACGATCGCCGACTGCCACGATCCGGAGTCGTTGGCACGGGTGCGCGAGTGGAAGCGCGCGCAGCGCGAGGCGAGAAAGGACAAGCAGGGCAGGCCGTCAGCGCAGCGGGCCGGTTGAGCCGGCGCGCTTGGCCCGGCGGAACCACGCTCCAGGCGCCCCGGTGAGGCCGGCAAGCAACGCCTTGAGGTGCACCGCGCGCGGCCGATGCCGGAGTCGCCGGATCGATAGCCAGACCGCGCGTGCCTGCGTGCCCACATCGCAGTGACGGAACGCATGCCACAGGCGGTTGCGCTCTTGCAGGTACCGCGTGCCTTTGACGTCGGCGCCGGTCGTCGCGCTGCCTTCATGCTCCACCACCGACGCAGGGACGAGTTCGTACGTCCAGCCGAGGGCCGCGCCGCGGGCGGCCAGATCGAGGTCCTCGTAGTACAGGAAGAAGCGTTCGTCGAAGCCTCCGGTCTCGCGAAGGAAGTCAGGCGCGAACATCACGGCGCCGCCGGTGAAGCGAGCGATCTCCGACGAGCTGCCGACCACGACGTCGAGCGTGCCCTCGCCCATGTCGGTGCCCGCGCCGTCACGTCCGATGGTCACACCGAGGCTGTTGACGCGCGGCGGGTTGCTGCCGGCGATCAGCAGCTTGGGCTGTGCGGCGCCTACCCGATGGAGTTTCAACGCCTGCTGCAAGGGCTCGGTCCACCCAGCTCGGACCGTGATGTCGTCGTTCAGTAGCGCGATCGCTGACGCGCCGAGCGCCAACGCCCGCCGGAAGCCCTCGTTGGCAGCCGCGCCGTAGCCGTGATTCGGAACGCGGATCAGTTCCAGATCGTCGCCGTTCATCTCCGCACCGCCACCGTTGTCAACGACGAGGATGCGTTCCACGCCCCCTGCCCGGCGGATGGAACCGATGCACGCCGTGAGCGTCGCCGCCGGTGCGGCATGCGTCACCACGACGGCTGCAATCACCGGCCGAACGGTATCCTGCCGAGCCGTGAGTGGAACGACGCTTGTCACAGGCGGTGCCGGGTACATCGGCTCGCACACGGTGCGGGCGCTGCGTACCGCAGGCCGTGACGTCGTGGTCCTCGACACGCTCGAGCGCGGCAACGCCGATGCCATCGTCGACGCGCCGCTCGTCGAGGGCGACGTCTCCGACGAGCGCCTCGTCGAGCAGGTGTGCCGCGAGCACGGCGTCGGAACGATCGTCCACTTCGCGGCGTACAAGAACGTCGGCGAGTCGATGCGCGAGCCGTCGAAGTACTTTCACAACAACGTAGACGGGACCGTTCGGCTGCTCGACGGCGCCCGGCGTGCCGGAGTCGAGCAGGTCGTGTTTTCCTCGTCGTGCTCCGTCTACGGCACGCCGGATTCCGTTCCGGTCGACGAGTCACAGGCGATCCGACCCGAGTCGGTGTACGCCGAGACCAAGGCGATCGTCGAACGTGTGCTGCACTGGTACGGCGAAGTGCATGCGGTGCGAAGCGTGAGCCTTCGCTACTTCAACGCCGCAGGCGCCAGCTTCGACGCCCGGATCGGCGAAGACTGGACGTACGCGCTCAATCTCGTGCCGGTGGCGATGAAGGCGCTGCTGCTCGGTGACGAGCGCCTGCAGGTGTTCGGTGACGACTACCCCACCGTCGACGGCACCTGCATCCGCGACTACATCCACGTCGACGATCTCGCCGAGGCTCACATCGCGGCGATCGACTATCTCGACGGTGGTGGGAAGACGGCCGCGCTCAACGTCGGCACCGGCGTGGGCACGTCGGTGAAGCAGCTGCTCGACGCGATCGAGCGCATCGCAGGCCGTCCAGTGCCACACGACGTCGTTGCCCGGCGGGCCGGTGATCCGGTGGCGACGTACGCCGATCCGACGCGCTCGCGCGAGGTGCTCGGGTGGTCGCCGCGCTACGGACTGGGCGAGATCATCGAGACCGCGTACCGCTGGCACCTCGGTCAGCTGTCCAAGGTCTGACGTTCCTCGGTCTGACGTAGCCTCAGCCGTACACTTGCGCCGACATGAGCATCAGGACTGCGGCTGCGCATCGCAACCTGCTGTACCTGCTCTCCCGGCGTGAGCTCCGCACCCGCTACAAGCGCTCGCTGCTCGGTTGGCTGTGGAGCCTGCTCAACCCGCTCGTGCAGATGGCGATCTTCAGCGTCATCTTCATCTACGTCTTCGTCCAGGATCCACCGATCGGCGACCCGAGCGGTCTCGAGAGCTTCCCCCTCTACTTCCTGTGCGGCTTCATCCCGTTCAACTTCTTCGCGATCAGCGTCGGCGTGTCGATCGGCACGGTCCAGGGCGGCGCCTCACTGATCAAGAAGGTCGCCTTCCCGCACGAGCACCTCGTCCTGTCTGTCGTCTTCGCTCAATTCGTCACCGTCCTGATCGAGCTCGGCGTGCTCACAGTGGCGCTGCTGATCGCCGGCAACATGGTGCTGCCGTGGCTGCCGGTGCTGTTCGTGATCATGGCGCTGTTGGCGATCTTCTCGACAGGGGTGGCGATGCTGCTCGCCTCGGCGAACGTGTTCTTCAACGACATCACCTACCTCTGGGCGATCGCCGCCCAGCTGCTCTTCTACGCCACGCCTGTGATCTGGGACCCCGAGAGCGTCGGCGAGCCGTGGCTCACCAACATCGCCAGTTGGTTGCCCACAGGTGCGTTCGTGATGGCGATCCACGAGGTTATGTACGACCTGCACATGCCCAGCCTGGCGCGCTTCACGCAGCTCACGGTGTATGCGCTCGCCTCGCTGTGCATCGGGGCGTGGGGGTTCAACCGTCTGTCACCCAGGTTCGCGGAGGTGCTGTGAGCACCGCCCCGACACCGAACGCGGCGCACTCGGTGGAGGTCGAGCACGTCACCAAGACGTTCCGTCGCCACCACGAGCGCGCCACCTCGCTCAAGCAGTTCATCACGGGCGGCCGCCGGCGCGACTACGACGACTTCGTCGCTCTCGACGACGTCTCGTTCAACGTCCGGCGCGGCGAGGTGTTCGGCGTCATCGGCCACAACGGCTCAGGCAAGTCGACGATGCTCAAGTGCATGGCCAGCATCATCCGCCCGACACGCGGCACGGTTCGCGTCCACGACCGGATGTCGGCGCTTCTGGAACTCGGCGCGGGCTTCCACCCGGAGCTCACGGGCCGCGAGAACGTCTACCTCAACGCCGCCCTGTTGGGCATGACGCGACGAGAGATATCGGAGCGCTACGACGAGATCGTCGAGTTCTCAGGGCTGGAGGACCAGTTCCTCGACACGCCGGTCAAGACCTATTCGTCCGGCATGTACGTGCGGCTGGCGTTCGCGATCGCGATCAACGTGGAACCGGAGCTGCTGATCATCGACGAGATCCTCGCGGTCGGCGACATCGACTTCCAGCGCAAGTGCACCGAGCGCTTCCTCGAGTTCCGCAACAGCGGACGTACCACGGTGCTCGTGACGCACGACCTCGAGAGCGTGCGCACGATGTGCGACCGTGCCGTCTGGCTCGACCACGGCAAGTTGCGCGGCACCGGGCAGCCCGGCGAGATCGTCGACGGGTATACGCAGTCGATGTCGGGGGCTCGCGATCGTGTCGCCGCGCTCGGCAGCTATCGCGAGGGCAGCGGCGAAATTCAGTTCACCGACATCACGATGTCCGTGGGCGGCGCGCCGTCGGTGCGGGTGCGCACCGGCGAGGACGTCGGCATCGATCTCGCATTCGCGACGGGTACGCACGTGGAGGATCCTTCGGTCTCGGTCACGGTGAGCACCGCGTCGGGCATCAACCTCAGCGATCCGAGCACGCGCGATGCCGGCATCGAGCTCGGGCGCGTGTCCTCGACGGGGTCGCTGCGGCTCCGACTGCCCAACCTGGCGTTGCTGCCGGGTGCGTATCACGTGCACTGCACGCTCACCGACAGTCGCCGTCAACACGTGTACGACCGCGTGCACCAGGCGATCTCGTTCGATGTGCTGGCGGGCGACCCGCTCGAGGAGCGCGGCGTGATCAGCCTGCGCCCGGAGTGGAGCCGAACCGGTTGAGTGACAGCTGTCAGCTGGGTCGCTGTCCTGCACCCTCTATCAGCCTGATCTGACCGCTGTTTCAGGCCCCGACGACGCCGAAGCCGAGCGTTCGCGCGACGACCGCTTGGCGGACGTCGAACGTGAGAAAGCTGATTGCCGTGCCGAGTCTGCGCGCGGCGCCGAGGTGGAGCGCGTCGAGCGTGCGTGCGCCGGTCTGTTCGGCGATGGTGGCAGCGAGCTCGCAGGTCGCGGCGTCGATCTCGACGATCGCGAACGCGCCGAGGTCGGTCGCGAACGACGCCCGAGCCGCGGAAGCCTCTGGTGGTCCCAGCAGCTGCGCGAGGTTTCGTCGTACCTCCACGACGGTGTGGCGTCCGGTCACGAGGACCGGGTCGCTGACGAGCAACTCGACCGCGCGGTCGGAATCCGGCTCGTCGACGTACCGCTTGAGGAGCGCGCTGCTGTCGACATAGAGCGTCACTCGCGTCGATCCTCGGCGAGGACGTCGAGCACGGGGGCGGACGCCCTGTACCGTCGGACGGGTCCCAGGCCGCTCGACGTGGGCGGCGTGACCCAGCCCGCTTCGACGGCGGCGGTCAGGTCGAAGCCGCCGAGCGGCGGCCCGAGCGTGGCTACTGGTCGGCCGCGATCGGTCACCGTGATGACTTCACCGGCGGCGGCGCGTTGCAACATGGCGGACAGCTTCGCCTTCAGCTCCCGCACGCCGACATCCATGTAGTCACCTTACCGCTGCTTGTGACTACAACCGCTACGCAATGGACCTCCGCTCAGCTGAACTGCCGACTGCCGTGCTCGTCACGGTAGTACGGCGGCGCGCCGGATCTTCCGGGGCGCTCCAGCCAGTCCGTGCGGTGCGGAGCGAGGTTGACGTTGAAGTAGGGATCGTGCTGGATCCGGTCTCGCCATCGCGAGAGCAGTAGCTCACGCTCGACGTCCCCGGTCTCCGGATCACGGCTGGCGCTCTCGAAGTGGTACCACGAGGCGTGCGGTGTCCAGACGATCCGGTACCCGGCGGCGCGCATCCGGAACGACAGGTCGACGTCGTTGAAGTTGCGCGGCAGCGCTTCATCGAAGCCGCTGAGACCGCGGAAGAGATCGGCGCGCACCATTGCAGCCGCGGCCGTGACGCCACTGCACTCGCGCGCGACGATCGCCATCCGGTACGGGCCGGGATGGTCGCCGGGATACCGCAGCAGAGCGTGGCTGGCGAGACCGGGAAACACGTGACCGGCGTGCTGCAGCGTGCCGTCGGCGTAGAGCAGCTTGGCGCCGACCATCGCCACGTCCGGCTCCTGCAGCAGGGCGGCCATCTCGCCGATGCTGTCCGGCTCGATCAGGTCCGTGTCGTCGTTGAGGAACAGGAGCAGGTCACCCGACGCTGCCCGCGCGCCGGCATTGACCTTGGCCGAGAAGTTGAAAGGGCCGTCGAACGTCACGATCCTCGTTAGGTCGCCCCCGATAGCGCGCGCTCCGGCGACGACGTCGCCGGGGGTGTCGGCGTCGGCCACGACGACGAACTCGACGTTCCCGAACGTGGAGCGCTCCGTGATCGATCGCATCGCCTCGTGCACGAGCACGCGCTCCACGCCCCAGATCGCGGCAATCGTGCCGCGAGTCGGGATGACGATGCTCACGCTCCGCTCGGTCGGCGCCGGACGCCGTACGCGGTACACGCCCTCGGCAGCGCCCGGTACCGCCGTCGCGCTGACGCCCACCCGGTCGCAATGCGCCTGGACGGCGCGCACGCCGGCGTCGTACGCGTACGGCTTGGCGGCGGGATCGGACGCGACGCTGTCCGGCGCCTCGCGCCAGTGGTAGAGCACCTCCGGGACGTGCACAGCCGGAGCGACTTCGGAGAGCCGCAGCAGGAGATCGTGATCCTGGGCGCCGTCGAAGCCGGCGCGGAATCCGCCGACCTCACGGACGCGTATCAGCGGTGCCATCACGCAGTGCAGCACGTAGTTGTGATTGCGCAGGCGCTCGGGCGAGAAGTCGGGCTTGTAGAACGGATCGGCGAAACGGCCGTCCTGGCGGAGCACGTCGTTGTCGCTGTACGCGAACGACGCGCCGGGTTGGTCGCGCAGCGCCTCGCTGAGCCGTTCGATCGCGTTCGGCGCCAGTACATCGTCGTGGTCGAGCATCGTGATGTAGTCGCCGGTGGCCTCTTGCAAGGCAGTCGTGCTGGCGGCGACGATGCCTTCGTTCGTTTCGTGGCGGAAGAACCGGAGGCGGGAATCCCGTCGTGCGGCGGACGCCAACAGATCGTGCACGCGTGCGTTCGAGGAGCCGTCGTCGACCACGATGTGCTCCCAGTTGCTGTGCGTCTGCGCGGCGACCGACGCCAGGCACGCCGCCAGATGCGCCGGGTCCGTCTCGTACACGGGCGTGATGATCGATATCAAGGGGCCGCCCGCGCCGGCCGAGCGCCGTAGACGCGCGAGTCGTCGACCGACGTGTCGCCTGAGCCAGTAGCGCCATCCGAGGTCGACGTCCTGCTCGGCGCGGTCGATCTGCGTGTGGAACTCCGTGATGCGCCC
>DASQTR010000070.1:0-12942 GCA_035641795.1 Ilumatobacter sp. | reverse complement strand
TTCTTCGGTCAGCTCGCCGGTCTCGTCGAGGCCCTCGCCGAGCCGCGTGACCTCTGCGCGATCGACGAGCGTTCGGGCGGCGCCGTCGGCCCGCCGTTCGGCGAGGTGGAACTTGACCGAGTTGGTGCCGACATCGATCACGCCGTACACCCGCGTGCCGAGATCGAGCATCGCCTTCAGGCCGCCCGCCATTGACACGTTGCGGCGATCGTGCAAGCCCAATTTCGCCACAGTGGCCGTGACCAGCGCGGCGTCGGGTGACTCGATCGCAACGGTTCGGGTCGACGATCGGTCGGTCGCGATCTCGGTCATCTCGACCATGCATTCGTCGAGCACGTAGCGGAGCCGGCGCTTGTGCACCGACGCCGCGTGGAGATCGGGGTGGGGCTCGATGAGCTCGGCGATCAACTGCTCGAGCTCGTATCGCTCGCGGTCGAGGGCGCGTGGCGCGCCGAGTGTCGCCAGCACCTCCATGACGTCCTCGGCGGCGAGCGGAAACTGCGCCTTCAATACGGGGAGCCAGAGCTCGAGGCCTGCGTCGTCGACGTCCCGGAGGTGCTTGACGTCCATCAGCTCGTCGCGGATCTTGACCGACGCGTCGCTGTGAATCGAGAGCAGGTACGTTTCGTCGCTCTCGTGATCCGATTTGACCTCGCAGGTCGCCAGCACGCGGTCGGCGGACTCGAGCGGCTCGCCGAAGGTGCGCCATTCCCAGCGGGGCACGATCGCCGGTTGCCACGGGTCGTGCTGTGCGCTCATCTGTCCGCAGGTTACGGCACCGGCTGTTTGGCTGAACTCGCCGCGCACATACTGCGCAACAAGTTCACGCAACCCGTCAGGTGGGGTCGGGGTTCATCTCCCAGTGGTCGGGTGAACGCCACAGGGAACTGGCGATCAGCGAGCGGATCGAGTTCATCTCCGCCGGCAGGCGGGTGTGGAGCTTCATGAACAGTTCCTCGACCTCGAGCAGTTCGGCTTCCCAGTCCTTGCGGTCGATCGACATGCACTCGCGGAAGTCGCGCTCGGAGAAATCCTCGAGCCCCTTCCAGTTGATGTCCTCGTAGCGCGGCATCCAGCCGAGTGGGCTCTCGAGGCCGTAGGCGCGGCCCCGAGACCGATCGACGATCCATTGCAGGATTCGCATGTTGTCGCCGAACCCCGGCCACACGAACTGTCCGTCGGCGTCACGGCGGAACCAGTTGACCTGGAAGATGCGCGGCGGATTGGAGATGTTGCGGCCGAACGACAACCAGTGGTTGATGTAGCTGCCGACGTGGTAGCCGGCGAACGGAAGCATCGCGAACGGGTCACGGCGCACGACGCCCTGCTTCCCGAACGCGGCGGCGGTCGTCTCCGACCCCATCGTCGCCGCCATGAACACTCCGTACGCCCAGTTGAAACTCTGGACGACGAGCGGGATCGTGCCCGAACGGCGGCCGCCGAAGATGAACGCGTTGACCGGTACACCCTTGGGGTCGTCCCAGTCGGGATCGAGCGCCGGGTTCTGCGACGCCGGGGCCGTGAAGCGGGCGTTGGGATGGGACGCCTTGGTGCCGGACGCGGGCGTCCAGTCGTTGCCCTGCCAGTCGATCGCGTGCGCCGGTGGCTCGCCGTCCATACCCTCCCACCACACATCGCCGTCGTCGGTGAGGGCGACGTTGGTGAAGATCGTGTTGGCACGGATCGAAGTCATGGCAGATGGGTTGGTGGCGTACGACGTGCCCGGTGCCACGCCGAAGTAGCCGGCCTCGGGGTTGATCGCGTAGAGCTTGCCGTCCTTGCCCGGCTTGATCCAGGCGATGTCGTCGCCGACCGTGGTGACCTTCCACCCCTCGTCGGCGAAGGCCGGCGGAGGGACGAGCATCGCGAAGTTGGTCTTGCCGCAAGCGCTGGGGAAGGCGGCGGCGACATAGGTCTTCTCGCCGTTCGGATCGGTGACGCCCATGATCAGCATGTGCTCCGCGAGCCAGCCCTGGTCGCGGCCGAGCACGGACGCGATGCGCAGTGCCAGGCACTTCTTGCCGAGCAGCGCGTTGCCGCCGTAGCCGCTGCCATAGCTCCAGATCTCGCGCTCCTCTGGGAAGTGCACGATGTACTTCACATCGGGATTGCAGGGCCAGGGAACGTCCTGCTGACCGGCTGCCAACGGAGCCCCGACCGTGTGCATGCACGGCACGAACGGGTGGTCGGTGCCCAGCACGTCGACCGCGTCGCGACCCATGCGGGTCATGATCTTCATGTTCACTGCGACGTATGCGGAGTCGGTGATCTGCACGCCCAGTTGCGCGAGGTCGGAGCCGAGCGGTCCCATGCTGAATGGGATCACGTACATTGTGCGCCCGGTCATGCAACCGTCGAACAGCCCGTGCAGGATCGACTTCATCTGGCTCGGTTCCATCCAGTTGTTCGTCGGCCCGGCGTCGTCGGGCAGGCGCGAGCAGATGAATGTGCGGTCCTCGACGCGTGCGACGTCGCTGGGGTCCGAGCGGGCGAGAAAGCTGTCGGGCCGCTTCTCCGGGTCGAGCGCGATGAACGTGCCCGCCTCGACGAGCTGCCCGCAGAGTTCGTCGTACTCCTCCTGCGACCCGTCGCACCAGTGCACGGCGGCCGGCTTGCAGAGCGCCACGGCTTCGGTCACCCATTGCTTGAGTCGTTCGTGGCGTACGTACTCGGGAGCGTCCATGAAAATACGATAGGCCGCACGCGGCGGCCGCGGTCCCGGCGCCGGTCGAGTTGCTCGGCGCCTGCGTAGGATCGCACCGGTGTCCGTTCCCGGCAAGCTTGCGGTGCTGACCAGTGGCGGCGACGCGGCGGGCATGAATGCCGCCGTGCGCGCCGTGGTCCGCACTGGCCTGGCGGCCGGACTCGAGGTGTTCGCCGTCTACGACGGTCTGCAAGGGCTGGTCGACGGCGGCGATCGCATCAGGTCGATGTCCTCTGCCGACGTCAGCGGCATCCTCCACGTAGGAGGCACGGTGCTGGGCACGGCGCGGAGCCAGGACTTCCGTACCTGGGAGGGTCGGCGCCGGGCGGCCCACAACCTGGTGGCGCACGACGTCGATGCGCTGGTGGTGATCGGCGGTGACGGCAGCCTCACCGGCGCCGACATGTTCCGCGAGGAGTGGCCGGATCTACTCGACGAGCTGGTGGCCGACGGTCTGCTCGACGAGGAGCGGGCGGATGCCCACCGCACGCTCTGGCTGGTCGGCCTCGTGGGTTCGATCGACAACGACATGTCGGGCACCGACATGACGATCGGCGCCGACACCGCGCTGCACCGGATCGTCGAAGCCGTCGACGCCATCCACAGCACGGCGTCGAGCCACCAGCGCACGTTCGTGATCGAGGTGATGGGTCGGCGGTGTGGCTACCTGGCGTTGATGGGAGGACTCGCCACGGGAGCCAACTTCGTGCTGATCCCGGAGAACCCGCCCAACGACGACTGGAAGGACACGATGTGTGATGTCCTTCGCGGTGGGCGTCGCATCGGTCGTCGCGCAAACATCGTGCTCGTCGCCGAGGGGGCGTGCGACGTCCACGGGCGACCGATCTCCGTTGCCGACGTCAAGCAGGCGTTGGAGGAGCGGCTCGGCGAGGACGCCCGGATCACGATCCTCGGGCACGTCCAGCGCGGGGGAGCGCCCAGCGCGTTCGACCGTTACATGGGGACGGTGATGGGCTACGCCGCCGTCAAGCAGCTCCTCGAGCGGCCCGACGACGAACCACAGCTGATCGGCATCCAGGGCCACCGGGTCGTCTCGTCGCCGCTGATGGAGTGCGTCGCCAAGACGCAGTCGATCGCCGACGTGGTCGCCGGCGGCGACTCGGCGAAAGCGATGCAGATGCGCGGCGGCAGCTTCACCCGCTCCCACGAGCTACTGCGCACGATCGTGCGCGCCCGCCCACGCCAGATCGACGCCGGACAGCGCCCGCTGCGATTCGCCGTGCTGCACGGCGGCGGACCAGTGCCTGGCATGAACACCGCGGTCCGTATCGCCCTGCGCGTCGTGATGGACAGAGGTCACACGCTGCTCGGTGTGCGTGACGGCTTCCACGGCCTGCTCGACTCGACGCTCGAAGAGATGGGCTGGATGAGCGTCAGCGGGTGGGTCAGCGAACCGGGCGCGGAGCTGGGAACGCACCACTTCGTACCGGACCGTGAACAGGTGGCCCACATCGCCCGCCAGCTGGCTATCCACCATGTCGATGGGCTGCTGATGATCGGCGGCTGGGCGGGCTACGAGGCGGCGCTGGCGTTGAGTGACGCCACCGACGACGCCGGCCGACCTTGGCCGATCGTGTGCGTGCCGGCGTCGGTGAGCAACAACCTCCCCGCCACCGACATGAGCATCGGTGCCGACAGCGCGCTCAACAGCATCGTCAGCGACGTCGACAAGATCAAAGAGGCGGCGATGGGCAACCAGATCGACGTCGTCGAGGTGATGGGCAAGGACTGCGGCTTCTTGGCGTTGGTGAGCGGGATGGCCACCGGGGCCGAGCTGATCTACGTGCCGGAGGAGGGTTTGTCGCTTCGGCGCCTTCAAGACGATCTCGTCACCTTGCAGGCGGGATTCGATCGCGGGAAGCGGCGGGGCCTCGTGGTGCGCGGCGGCGATCCCGACGGCTTCTACACGACGAGCCTCATCGAGGACCTGTTCGAGCACGAGAGCGGCGGGCTGTTCGACGTGCGCAGCGCGATCCTCGGCCAGGTCCAGCGCGGCGGGCACCCGTCACCGTTCGACAGGATTCACGCCACGCGCCTCACGACGACCGCCGTCGAGCATCTCATCGCGCAAGCGCAGAGCGATCAGCCGGTGAGCGCGATGGTGGGGTTGCGGCGTGGCAAGGTCGAGTTCACCCCGCTCTCCGAGTTCCCGAAGCTCGTAGACCCGAGCGCGCGCCGGCCGCGCAAGGCGGGATGGTGGATGGCGTTGCGACCCATCGCCGACACGATGGCAGCTCCGACGCCGCCACCCAGCGGTCACGCCTGATCGTCCGCTTCGGGCACTTCAGTTCGCGAGATCGTGGAGAACACGAGCGTTCCGAGCGCGGCCGCGACGGCCGAGGCCACGAGAACGCCCATCTTTGCCTCGTCCTGCACGGCGCCGGGCCCGAACGCCAGTCCGGCGATGAACAACGACACGGTGAAGCCGATGCCTGCCACGGCGGCGAGCCCGATCATGTGTCGCCACCGGGTACCGGTTGGCAGCCTGCCGATTCCGACCCTCACCGCCAGCCACGAGAACAACACGATCCCGACCAGCTTGCCCACCACGAGTCCGAGGATGATTCCGAGCATCACGTCGGAGGGATCACGCAGCGCATCCATGGAGAGCGGGATCCCGGCGTTGGCGAGAGCGAAGATCGGCAGCACGACGTAGCTCGTCCACGGATGGAGAGCTTCGATCAGTCGGTCGCACGGCGAGACCGATCCGCGGATCAACGTCGCCGTTTCGCGCACGTCCGCCGCCCTCAACTCCGGCTGGTTCTCGAGCACGTCCACGATCTCATCGCTCTCGAGCTCGCTCTGCGTCGGTCGTGCCGGCGTCACCAAACCCAACACCACGCCGGCGATCGTGGCGTGCACACCCGACTCGTAGACCGCCAGCCAGAGCGCGATTCCGGCGAACACGAACAGTGCCGCCGACGTCACGTTGACCCGATGCATCGCCCAGACCAGAGCTGCTGCGCCGGCTGCGACGAGCAGCATGCCGGGGCGCAGGCCGTCGGTGTAGAAGATCGCGATCACCGCGATCGCGCCGATGTCGTCGACGATCGCGAGCGTCAGCAGGAGCACCTTGATGGCCGACGGCACGCGATCTCCGAGCAGCGCGACGACTCCCAAAGCGAAAGCGATGTCCGTTGCCATCGGGATGCCCCAGCCGTCGGCCCCGGGGCCGCCGGCGTTGAAGGCGGCGTAGATGAGCGCAGGGACGAGCATCCCGCCGAGCGCGGCGAGCGCCGGCAACGCGACGGCCCGACGGTCGCGCAGCTCCCCGACGACCAACTCGCGCTTGATCTCCATGCCTACGACGAAGAAGAACAACGCCATCAGCGCGTCGTTGACGACGTGGGCGAGGTCCTCGTCGAACGTGTAGGAGCCGATCTCGATGTGGATCGTCGTATGCCAGAACGACTCGTAGCTGTCCTGCCACGCTGAGTTGGCCCAGATCAGCGCCGCTGCCGTGGCGAGCAGCAGCACGATCCCGCCGGCGGCCTCGACGTGCAGGAAGCGGACCACCGGCTGCATCGCGCGCGCCAGCCTTCGGTCGCTCTGGAGGAACGTGGGGCGGGCGCTGGCCAGGAGCTTGCTCGTCATGGCATGGGGGTCGATCAGTTACGCCGACCAGACTTCCCGGCACACCGAAGACCATGATGGCACAGCCGGTGCAGGCGAGGGCGCGTTGCGCCGAACGCTACGACCGGCGCCGGCGGCGCTCGCCGACCTCGACCCGCCCGCGACCGAAGGCGTCGACATGTCCCCAGCGGCCAGGGATGTCGAGCAACTCGATGCGACCGATCGAGCTAGGAAGCGCAGGATCGACCACGAGGTGCTCGCCGTGCGGTTCGAGCCCCAGCATCGCCGTGAGCAGCAGCAGTGGCGCGCCGCTCGACCACGCCTGCGGGCTGCATGCGGTGGGGTACTGGACGGGGTACTTCGTCATCGCGCGGGGGTATCCGGCGAACGCCTCCGGCAGTCGGCCCTCGAAGTACTCGGCCGCTTCGAGGATCCCGGCGGCGATGCGCGCCGCCTCGTCCTTGAAGCCGTAGCGGCGCAAGCCCCATGCGATGAAGGCATTGTCGAACGGCCACACCGTGCCGACGTGGTAGCCGATCGGGTTGTAGCGGCCCTCTCCCACGGCGAGGGTGCGCACACCCCACCCGGAGAACAGCTGCTCGCCCATCAGATGCCGCGCGATCGCCTTCGCCTTCGACTTGTCCACGATGCCGCTCCATAGAAGGTGCCCGATGTTCGACGTCAACGAGTCGACCTGGCGACCGTCGCCCTCGACCGCAACCGCGAAGTACTGACCGTCGGCGACCCAGAAGTCGCGATTGAAGCGACGCTTCAGGTCGCTCGCTTGCCGGTCGAGCTTCGAGGCGTAGCCGACGTCGTGCCACACCTCGCGCGCGAGGCGCGCACCGCGCCGCTTGGCGTCGTATGCGTAGCCCTGCAGCTCGCATGTCGCGCGCGGGAATCCGGGCAGCGTTCCATCGCGATACGAGATCGAATCGGGGGAGTCCTTCCAGCACTGGTTCGGTAGGCCGGTGTCCGGATTGCGCGTCTCGTACGAAAGGTAGCCGTTTCCCTGCAGATCGGCGTAGGCGTCGATCCAGTTCAGCGCCGCCCGCACCTCGAACTCGAGCTCGCGGACGAGCTTCGTATCGCCGGTCCAGCGTTCGTACTCGTCGAGCAGCACCACGAAGAGCGGCGTCGCATCGGCGGACCCGAAGTAGGGCGAATGCGGTCGCTCCTCGAAAGCGGTCATCTCGCCGTAGCGCATCTCGTGCAGGATGCGTCCGGGGTCTTCGTCGCGGAAGTCGTCGGTGCGCGTGCCCTGCCGCAGCGCGAGCTCGCGCAGCGTGGTCGCCGCCAGCTCTTGGGTGAAGGGCAGCGCTTGCAGACTGGTGAAGATGCTGTCGCGGCCGAACATCGTCATGAACCAGGGCAGGCCGGCCGCCGGGAGCGTGTGGCGGCCGGCAGTGAGTGGCGAGAAGCGCAACGCGGCGAGGTCAATCAAGCTGCGGCGGTAGGTCGCCTTCAGACCAGACCAATCGCACTCCAGTCGCGGCGCGTGGTCCAGCCAACGCGAGAGATCGGTCGCCATGTTCCCGTGCGAACGCTTGGCGAGCCAGGCAAGTGACTGTTCCCCGTCTCTTTCGGGGGCGAGTTCGGTGACGACGTCGAGCGTCGTCGTCCAGGACTCATGCGGTGCGATGCGGACGTCGAAGGTCAGGCCACGCTCATCGACCGAGCACCGCGCAGACGACGAGATCGCCGTCGCGCGCACGAACGTGTCGCGCCGGTACTCGAGCCGCAACTTGTGCCGATCGATTCGTTTGACGTAGTCGCCCTGCTTGGGGAGCGCGTCCTTGACCTCGAACAGGTCGGCGAAGTCGCAGTCGGCGTCGATGCGCACGACGAGCTCGACGGTCTCGTGGTGGTGGTTGAGGATCGTCAGCTCCTCGCGGAAGCCGTTGCTGACCGAGCGGTGCCGGATCACCGACAGCTTCGAGTCGACATAGACGGTTCCCGTTCCGGGGACGAGGAAGAATCGACTCTCGAAGTAGTGCAGGTCGTCGACCGAGAGCGGCGTCAGACGTTCGCCGTTGACGCTGAGCACCCACGTCGAGAGGAAGCGCGTGTCGAACGCGAATAGACCGGTCGGGTCGGTGCGCGATGCTTCGATGTCGCCGCGCTCGTCGCTCACGACGAAGGTGTTGCCATCGAGATCCTTGACCTGATCGGGTCCCATCTCGATCAGCGTGTGCCATTCACGGACGTGCGCCATTCATGGAGTTGTTCGGCGGACCTGGGAACAGTCGTCCGATCGCCAGCAGCAGATCGGGGTCGCCGATGCACACGAGTTCGCCGCGCAACGCAGCGGTCATCGTGTTCTGCTCCCCGGCCGCCATACGGTCGAACAGCTCCTTGTCGGCTCTGATCGTGCAGGCGGCCGCGCCGCCACCGCGCGATACCGAGACGTCACCTCGGTCGATCGTGAGCAACCAGCGCTCGGTGCGCTCGCCGTCACGAAGTTCGAAGCGCACGCGACCCGAGAACTTCGACATCAGCGGTTCGTGACCTCGGACCCCCAGGTCCTCGAAGAACTGCCTTGTCGCATCGGTCATCGCCCGCTCCCTCGGAACGCACGATCGTACTCATGCACGCCGACGAGTCCCGAGGGCGGGAGCCGTGATCAGGCGAACCTTGTGGCAAAGGCAACCGCCCACCTCGTCGTGGAAACGGTTTCGCCATGGTTCGCGGCCTCCGAGGCCCATTCGTCAGGTGCAATTATTATCGATGCGCGTCCCGAGCTCCGGATCCGATTGCGTCAGGAGGCGCGCTGTTGCTCGTCGGTTCGTCGCTCCATTGATTGGTGGCGGCGTTTGGCGAGTGCGTTGGGGTGGACCCAGCCGAGTCCTGTCCACCATGGTTGCAGGCGTTCACCGCTGGGGTGCTGGTACGCGACGGCGGGTTTGGGTGGTGGGCCGCTTGGAGGGCGTGGTCGTGGATGGCCGGCGAGCGGGCGGCCGCTGGCGTCGGTGAAGGTGACATCGTCCGGCAGGTCGGCGTTGCCGGCGATGCCGAGCTGGCCGAGGTGATGGAGTTTGTGGTGATGGCGGCAGACGCTGATCAGATTCCATGACTCGGTCACGCCGCCGTCGGACCAGTGACGGATGTGGTGGATCTGCACGTGCCGCGCCGCGCAGCCATGGACCCGGCAGCCCTGGTCTCGGTGTTCGATCAGGCGTCGCAGCCGGTCGGGCACGCTGCGCTGCGAGCGCCCAGCGCCGTAGGCCACGTTGTCGCGCTCCCACACCGGGCGCAGCACGGCGTCACACAAGATGTAGTCGCGGATCGACGGTGGCAGCGCCACGCCGTTTGTGAGCTGGGCGGCGCCGGTGTCGGTGTGGATGTGAACCTGGGGCAGGAACCGCTGACGACGATCCCACGCAACCGACGCCAGTGAACGTCGTGCGATCTCGGCGATCGCGTCGGCCCACGTGGCATCGCTCTGGCCGGCATTGAACAGTGCGTCGCGGGCCTCGTGCATGGCGCCTTCGACGACGCTGCCGTCGTCGGCGTCGAGCGAACCGGGCAGCCGCAACCGGCCGTGTTCGTCCCAGCTGACACCGAGCGAGTCCGATGCCGGTGTCGGTGCCGGTTGCGCGTCGTCGGGGTCGCCGTCGAAGTTCTCGTCGCGGATCATGCGCTGCAACTGGGGCACCGTTGCCACCAGCGCGAATTCGGTGACATGCCGATCCGCCCAGGCCGGCGCCTTGGCAGCGACCACGTACACCTGGTCGACCGACAACTCGCCGCGTCCGAACGCCGCCATCAGCAACGGGAACTCGTCGACACGATCGGCGATCGTCGCGATCTGACGTGCCCGCCCGCGTGAGACACCGAGATGGATCACCAACCACTGGTTCAACGACTGGATCCCCTCACCGACCCAGCCACCGTCACGCTTGGCCCGGGAGGCAACCTCCACAGCGCGGGCGTGGGCAACGTTGAGCACACCGGCCGCGTCAGCAAGCCGCTCCTCATGCTCCAGGTACTCGCCCGGCGCTCGCATGGGCTCATCGTACATGCGTTCGATGACCCTATGCGAGTGCAGGGTATGGAAATCAGAGATCTATGACCGCACGGTATCGAATAATCAGATCGATGGTGATCGTGAGCATGCGCTCGTATTGAGAGCGCCCGTCGCTCGCCGGGCACGCACACGCACACGACCCTCGACGGTAGTTCTCCCCGTTTGACGGCAGACCCGTCGGGTCACCGCGCAGGCGTCGAGCTCGAGGGCTGAATTCCCGATCGGGCAGGGGCTCGGCCCGGATGGCGCGTAGTCCGCTGTGCATGATGGCCACATGGCCATCGACGACCCGACCGCGCTGCCGGAGAACGACCAGCAGTTTGGGGAGTACCTCCGCGAGGCGGATCTCGCCTTCGATCGTGAGCAGTTGGAGCAGGCGCTCACCCTGTACTGGTCGCTGTCTGCCGCCAATCTGTGGAAGGACATTGCGACGGCCCAACGCGCCTATGCCCGGATCGGATCGATCCTCGTCTCGCGCGGCAACGACGAGGAGGCTTACCGCTGGTTCGAGGCAGCCGGACCGTCCGGGGCAGACATGCTGCGGGTGCTCGACGCCAAGACGCCGGACGCACCCGTCGATCCGGACGTAGTCCCCACGACACCTGAGGCGCTCACCCGCTACCTGGCCGCAGCCCGCGCTGCCGATCAGAACCAGGATCAAGCCACGTTCGACGCCCTCGTGAACAGGATCATGGAGAGCTCGGCGCCGACGCCGGGCCAGCGGTCCGAGGTGGCGTTGATGATGGCGAAAAGCCTTCTGGCCCGCGGCGAAGACGCCCGGGCGGAGGAGTGGGCAACGGCTGCTTTGGCCGAGAGTTCCGGCACGACGGCGGATCAGGCACGCACGGTGATCGAGAAAGCGCGCGACAACCAGATCGGTCCGGACTACATCGACCAGCGCGGGATCACTCACGGCTTCGACCTGATGATGGCGATGCAGCAGTTCGAAGGCGGCTCGGGCGACAAGGGCAAGGAGATCTTCGAGCGCGTGATCAACGACGGCAGCGGGCTGAATGACGACGAGGCCAAAGGTCGCGCCCACTACTACCTCGGCATGATCGCCTTCCACGGGCGCGACTTCGATGTCGCCCGGACGCACCTGGAAATAGCCTCTGATACGGCCCCTGCGCCGGAGATCGGCTACGCCGCGGACGCGCTCCGCTGGCGGTTCCAGGAAGAAGGTTAGGGCGCCAGGCGTTGCCGCTGGACGTCGAGTCGCGGCGCGTTTAGGGTCCGCGATCGTAAGACGAGATGAAGGAGTACGACCATGGGTTTGATGCTGGGCGAAACGGCACCCGATTTCGAGGCCGAAACGACGCAGGGCAAGATCAAGTTCCACGACTGGATCGGGGACTCGTGGGCGGTGCTGTTCTCACACCCCAAGGACTTCACGCCGGTCTGCACCACCGAGCTCGGCTACATGGCCAAGATCCAGCCCGAGTTCGAGAAGCGCAACGTGAAGATCATCGGCCTCTCGGTCGACGCCGCCAACGACCACGAGGCGTGGGCTGACGACATCGAGGAGACCCAAGGCGCACGGCCGAACTATCCGATCATCGCCGATGCGGACTTCAACGTGTCCAAACTCTACGGCATGCTGCCGGCGAGCACGTCCGGCGATGCCAAGACCCGCACCCCGGCCGACAACATGACCGTCCGCAACGTGTTCGTGATCGGCCCCGACAAGAAGGTCAAGCTGATCCTCGTCTACCCGATGACGACCGGGCGCAACTTCGACGAGGTTCTACGGGTCATCGACTCGCTCCAGCTCACCGCAAAGCACAAGGTGTCGACGCCGGTGAACTGGAAGCACGGCGACAACGTGATCATCGCCGGCTCGGTCAACAACGAGGAGGCGAAGCAGCTGTTCGGCACCTGGGACGAGCCCAAGCCGTACATCCGCATCGTCCCGCAGCCGACCTGACGCGCTGCTGCCCGGGCCACAGGGGCCCGGGCAGCAGCTCCCTTTGTCCCAGGGTCAGAGGCCGGGGACCTTGACGACGATGAACTCGCTGTCGTCAGCCAGGTTCGGATTCCGGCCGGTGTTCGGGAAGTTGTTGTCGCAGCCGAGCAGCAACCGTGCGTGTGAGATGACGTGCAGCGCTTCGATCGACTCGCAGGTCACCCGGAACGGATCGCCGAGCCCGACGTCGCCGGTGTGGAGCGCCGGCAGTGACACCAAATCCGGGTCAGGAATCTGGGCCAGGTCGACGACCTGCGTCTTCAGCACGGCTCCGTCGGCGCCGGTGCTGTTGAGGTCGACCTCGTACACCCGGCGGAAGTTGGCGGTCAGGCCACGTCCTCCGTCACGCTCGATCACGATGAGGCGGTGGTCGTCGAGCGCCTGGACATCGGCGACGAAGTGACCGGCGACCTCGGTGCGGTAGTTCGCGACATGGACCGGGGGCGCATCGCTTCCGATCTCGTACTCGTAGATCCGGCGTGAGAACGGGTCAGCGGCGCCTACCACAGCACCTTCGAGGATGAAGGTCAGCGTCTTGCCGTTGGGGCTGATCGCCATGCCCTCGAGACCGCGGCTGCCGGCGATGGTGGCGGGGCCCACGAGGTGCGGGTTGGCGGGCGACATCAGGCCGTCTGGGAGGGCGATCGGCGGGTC
>DASQTR010000069.1:0-6433 GCA_035641795.1 Ilumatobacter sp. | reverse complement strand
TCGAACGCGCGGTCGATCACCTCCGGGATCAGTGCCTGACCGAAGCTGATCGTGTCGGACTTGACGATCCCGCCGCAGACCAGGCAAGCCGGGTCGTCCTCGCCAGCGCGTACGCGAGCGAGCGTCTCCGCCATGGGACGGCGGTCACCGCACTCCCAGCACCGAGTCCACCGCGCCGTACCGTGCACCTCGATCACCTTGTCGGCATCCGTGCCGGCCCGCTGGTGCAACCCGTCGACGTTCTGGGTCACGACTGCGTGCAGCTTGCCCTGCCGTTCGAGAGCGACGATCGCACGATGCCCGGCGTTCGGCTCGGCGGCCCAGAGCGGGGCGTCCACCCTCATGCGCCATGCAGCGCGGCGCACCTCAGGGTCGCCCAGGTAGTGCTGGATGTTCGACGCCTTCTCGGCGGCCGGGTTGCGGGTCCACACGCCGTTCGGCCCGCGGAAGTCGGGAATGCCCGAGTCGGTCGAGATGCCGGCGCCGGTCAGCACGACGACGCGGCCCGCTGCCGCGATCGCAGCGCGGGCGGCGGACAGTTCCTCGGTGCTCACGGCTTCCACACCCTGATTGTTCACCCCATGATTGTTGCCGGCCGAGGCAGCCGCGACACTGGTGTGATGCTCGCCCGGGTCGCCGCCACAGTGGCGCTGCTGACCGCGGCCGCGTACGGCGTCGTCGCCGCCGTCGGACCGGTGGGAGGCAGCCCGGGTTCGGCGTCTGTCGCGGCCGAGCGCGACGTTCCCTTCGCGACAGACGCCACCTGCGACATGACCACCGTCGCCGCGTTGAGCGGGCGCCATCCCGCGGCACGCCAGCTGGTCGTGATGCAGACGTCGAGCTTCGCCGTCACGACTGGGACGGTGGAGGTGGCGGTGCGCACCGACGACGGCACGTGGCGCTGCCAGCGAGGCCCGCAACCCGCGCGCTTCGGACGCGCCGGGACACGGCCCCTGCTCGAACGCCGATCAGGTGACGACACGACACCAGCAGGCGTCTTCCCGCTCGGGGTCGTCACCGCCTGGGACGGCCAGACGTTCAGCATCTTCGGCAACCATGCCGATCCCGGCACGCTGGCGCCGTACCGGTCGGTGCGCCACGAGGACTGTTGGGGCGCCGTCACGAACACGGCGCGCTACAACCACCTCGTCAACCGCCCCGGCTGCACCGGACCGGATGAATGGCTGCAGAAGATCGGCGACGTCTACGCCCACGCGGCGGTGATCGGCGCCAACCTCGACCCGGTCTCCGGCGACGCTCCGGCCGAGACTCCTTTCGCAGCGGCGATCTTCCTGCACCGACACAGCTACTCGTCGAGCGGCGCGACGCTGGCGACCAGCGGCTGCGTGTCGCTCGCTATGGAGGATCTCGTCGACGCAGTCCGTCTGCTCGACCCGCGGCTCGCACCCCACTTCGCGATCGGCCCGACCGACTGGCTGCGCAGCTCCGCCTGAGCGGAGCGCGGCGTCGGCGCATAGTTTGCGCGGCATGCCGGCCGACGTCCTCGCCGCAACGCTGCTCGCGCCCGGTCAGCTGGAGCTCCGGCACTATCCGTACCCCGAACGGCTCGAGCCCGGTGCGGTGCTTCTACAGATGCTGGCGTCGGGGATCTGCGGCACCGACAAGCACACCTTCCGTGGCGAGACCCAGCAGTACGCCGGCACCGACCACGCCTCGTCGACGCCGTTCCCGATCATCCAGGGTCACGAGAACGTCGGCGTCGTCGCCGCGCTCGGCGACGGCGGAGCAGGCGCATTCGACGGCTCCCCGCTGGCGGTCGGCGACCGTGTCGTCCCCGCCCCCAACCGCGCCTGCGGCGAGTGCGAGTACTGCCGCGGCGACTTTCCCTACTACTTCTGCCGGCGGCTCGAGAACTACGGCAACTCGTTGACATCGGCGGAGCCACCGCACCTGTTCGGTGGCTGGTCGGAATACCTGTATCTGCGTCCTGGCACGCCGGTGTTCAAGGTGCCCGAGTCGTTGCCGACCGAGGTGGCGGTGCTGACCGAGCTGTTCGCCGTCACCCACAGCCTCGATCTGGCGGCGGCGATGGCGCGACCGGGCGGCTTCCGCAAGGGCGACACGGTGGCCGTCGTCGGCGCCGGACCGGTGGGGATCGTGCACGCCGCCAAAGCGCGAATCATGGGGGCGTCGACGGTGATCGCCGTCGACCCGTTCGGCCCGCGACTGGAGTTGACCCACGAGCTCGGCGCCACCCACACACTGACGGCCGCCGCGGGCGACCCAGCCGTTCTGGACCTTGTCCGGGACGCGACCGGCGGCCGCGGGGTCGACGTCGTGGTCGACGCCACCGGCCACCCGACGAGCTTCGTGCCGTCGCTCGACCTGTTGCGCGACGGCGGCACGCTGATCGAGGTCGGCGCGTTCGTCGACCTCGGGACCGTGCCGGTGAACCCGGCGACGATCCTCGGACGCAACCTCACGATCGTGGGTGTGGCCGGTGAGGACGCGCGCGCCTACGACCGAACGCTGGCGATGCTCGCCGAGCACCACCACGCGGTGCCGTTCGAGCGGGCGGTCACGCACACGTTCCGGCTGAGCGACGTGGAACAGGCGATGCAAACCGCACTCGCCGCCGACACCGCGATGAAGGTCGTGATCACCCCCTGACCCCAAGCAGCTGTGTTGCTTTCCGTTTTCGCTTCTACACGACCCTCACTGCGGCGTGGACGTCATTCAACTCATTCCCCCGCACGCCACCATTCGCCCGTGGATCGACCCCGTCGTCGACCAGCGCGGGCACGACCCGCGCAGCACCTACGTCGAGCGCTACTGGCTGAGCGTGATCGGCCCGACGGCGACCTTGATCATGCGTCGCTTCGCCGAGTGCTTCGACGCACAGCCAGAGGGATTCGTGCTCGACCTCGACCACACGGCGACATCGATGGGGTTGTCGTTCTCCAAGAACGTCGCCTCGCCCTTCGGCAAGGCGCTCCATCGTTGCGTGATGTTCGGGATCGCCCAGCCGACCTCCGACGGATTCACGGTGCGCCGCCGATTGCCGAGCGTCGCCCAACGTCATCTGCGCCGGCTTCCCGAGGATGTGCAGGCCGAGCACGACGAGTGGGTGAGGCGCACGGTGAGGCTGGACGTGCGCGATCTCGAGCGCAGGCTGGTCGACGCCGGGCTCCCGGTCGAGGTTGCAGTTCGCGCCTCGGAAGCGGCCGCGCTGGCGTCGTAATGCTCAGCCCGCGGGCGTGAAGTTGGTCGCGAAGTCGATCAGGAGCCTCGTTCCGAAGCCGGTCGCGCCCTTCGACTTCCATCCTGCGTCGCCGTCGACGTTCATCGGGCCGGCGATGTCGATGTGGGCCCACGGCACGTCACCGACGAACTCCGACAGGAAGATCGCCGCCGTTGTGGCGCCCGCGTAGGGACCGCCGACGTTCTTCATGTCGGCGACCACCGAGTCGAGCAGCTTGCGGTACTTGTCGGCGGCGAGCGGCAGCTCCCACACCGGCTCGTCGGCGGCCGCGGCCGACGCCTCGACCTGGCGCACAACATCGGCATCCGATCCGATCACCGCTGCGAAGTCGGGCCCGAGCGCCGCCATTGCAGCGCCGGTGAGGGTGGCGATGTCGACGATCGCGTCGGGCTGCTCCTCGGCCGCCAACGCCAGGCCGTCGGCGAGGATCAACCGCCCCTCGGCGTCGGTGTTGTGGATCTCGGCCGTCTTGCCGTTGCGGAAAGTCAGTACATCGCCGAGCTTCAGCGCCGAGCCCGACGGCATGTTGTCGGTGCACATCAGGAACGCCGTCACCTTGTTGCGACACCCGAGTGCCTTGAGCGACCCCATGGTGGCAAGCACTGCCGCCGCGCCCGACATGTCCATCTTCATGATCGCGCTCATCGGGTTGGTCGGCTTCAGGCTCAGGCCGCCGGAGTCGTACATCACGCCCTTGCCGACGAGCGCGACGTGCGCCTTCGGCGACCGCGGTGTGTAGGTCAGCCTGACCATCCGCGGCGGCTCCACCGACCCGGCGTTGACGCCGAGCATGCCGCCGCATCCCATCGTCTCGAGCTGGTCGCGATCGAACACCTCGACGGCGACACCGCGCTCGCCGGCGACGTCGACGGCGCGCGCCGCGAACGCTCGCGCCGTCAGGAGATTGGCCGGCGTGTTGGCGAGCTCGCGGGCGAGGTTGGCAGCGTCGGACGTGACTACGCCCTGGGCGATGCCACGCGTCGCCGCGCGCTCGTCGGGCTGGCCGACGACCAGCGACAACGCTTCGAGCGTGCTGGTGCCGGACTTGTCCGACTTCTGTCCGAGGTAGCGATAGTCGGCGAGCAACACGCCCTCGGTGACGGCGCGCGCTGCGGTGACCGCGTCGACCCCCCCGACCGTCGCCAGATTGGTCGCGAGGTGGGTGCGCTTGCCGGCCGCACGCGTGAATGCGGCCGCTGCGTCGCGCAGCGTCCCCGCCGTCGGCTGGTCGCCGACGCCCACCGCGACGAGGGTCGCGCCGCCGCCGTTGGGAAGCACGAGCGTCGCCCCGACCTTGCCCGTGAACCCGTGCGCTTCGAGTGCCGCCCGGTTGAGGTTGAGCTGCCGCGGCACCGACCCCGACGGCCCGACAGCGAGACCGATCGCATCGGCGGTGCGAGGCAGGGTACGGACGGCGGCAACGATGACGGCGGACATGGCGACAGTTTGACTTGACGGCGAACGCTCTCACTACTCCGGTGTGAGTTCGGTGTGAGTTGGCCCGTTGGCGCGCAACTGCGGGGGAATCGAACGGAGGCCATGCCATCATGTCGTCCGCGAACCGCCGGCCTGCGTTGCGTCGTAGCGACCCAACGAAGCCACCCCCTGAACCAGCGAGGCGTTCCATGAGCGACACCCAGCAATACACCGACCTGCCCATCGAACCGACGCCTGGCAAGGGCGGACGACGGATCCCGCGTTGGGTGATCTTCACGGTGCTCGGTCTGATCCTGCTGGTCGTGCTGTTCTACGGGGCGATCCTGCTCTACGCCAAGGTCATCAACGACAGTCCCGACGAGTTCACCTCCGGTGACATCGATGCCGCGTTGTCGGCAGCAGCGGCCGACGGCACCACGCCCGCAGCCACCGCGATCACACCGCAGGAAACCGTCGCCACGGCGCAGCCTCCAGTTGCCACCGCCGCCCCGAACGCCAGCTCCCCGAACGCCACCTCCCCGAACGCCACGGCGACGGCAAGCTCCGCCCCGGCCGCCACCATCGCTGCGCCGCCGGCGGCGGCGAGCAGCCAGTGGGTCGCGACCGATGCGTCACAAGTCGGGTATCGCGTGCAGGAGATCCTGTTCGGCGTCGACACCACCGCGGTCGGCCGTACCAATCAGGTCGAGGGAACGCTGACGATCGACGGCACGCAGGTGACGGGCGTCGAGTTCACGGTCGACGTGGCGTCGATCACCAGTGACGAGTCGCGCCGCGACAGTGCGTTCCGTGGCCGTGTGATGTCGGCCGACGAGTTTCCCACTGCCTCGTTCGAGCTCACCGAGCCGATCGACGTCGGCGTCGCGCCCACGGACGGTACGGAGTTGACGACGCAGGCGACGGGTGACCTCACCCTGCGCGGGGTCACGAACCCGGTGACGTTCGAAGTCACCGCCAAGCAGGACGCCGGTCTGATCGGTGTGCAGGGCGGCATCCCGGTCGTGTTCAACGACTATGGCATCGCCAATCCGTCGAACGGCGGGGTGCAGACCGAGGACGACGGGCTGGTCGAGTTCATCCTCGTCTTCGAGCCGGCGACATGAGAGCTGTGAGCGTTTACGGGCTGCGCAGCACGGGCTAGCCGCCCGCGAGTACTCACGCCATCGCAGTGAGGAACTCTCTGACTCGCTCCTTCGGGCGCCCGATGATCGCCCTGTCCTCAGACACGAGCAGCGGGCGTTGCATGATCATCTTGTTGTTGACGATGACGTCGACGATCTGGTCGACGGTGGCGACGTCGGCGTCGGTCAGACCGAGCTTCTGGAACAACGCGTCGCGGCGCACGAGATTGGTCGGCGGATCGTCGAGCTTGGCGATGATCGCCCGCAGCTCGTCGGCGCTCGGTGGCTTCGACCGGTAATTCACGGTCTCGACCTCGGTACCCAGCTCTTCTGCAATCGCGACCGCGTTGCTCGAAGAGTTTCAATTCGGGTTGTGGTAGATCGTCACGCTGCTTCGCTGGGGCATCTCGCCACCGTACCGCGCGCACTGCCACAGCCCCTCCCTACGCTGCGCGACACCGACTTCCCCTGGACCATCCGCCCACCCACCGGGGGAAACCATGTGCACGCCCGCCGCCCACCACCGCCTGCCCCGTGCGGGCATCGACACGATCGATTGTGCCGAGACCGCGCTGCTCACGTTGGCGATGGCGATCCAGCAGCCGCTCAGGGCCGAGACCGTCGCCTTGTTGCTCGACGACCAACGGCGGGG
>DASQTR010000068.1:0-14275 GCA_035641795.1 Ilumatobacter sp. | reverse complement strand
GCGCCGAGCTGGGGTACTGACGCCGTGGCCCGCTCCCCGAAGCGCCGATCCACCGACCAGGACGTCGCGCGATCGCTCGAGCAGCTGCTGGCGGCCAAGGAGATCGTGATCTTCTGCGGCTCCGGTGGCGTGGGCAAGACCACCACCGCGGCGGCGGCCGGGGCCATGGCGGCCACCCACCTCGGCGGCAAGGTTCTCGTGCTGACCGTCGACCCGGCCAAGCGCCTCGCCGACGCCCTGGGGATCGGGGCCCTCGGCAACAAGGCGACGAGGGTGCCCGCAGACGCCTTCGACGGGGTCGGCGTGGAACCCCGCGGCGAGCTGTGGGCGGCGATGCTCGACACCAAGGCCGGCTGGGACGAGCTGATCCGCCGGCACGCGCCGAACGCCGCGGTGCGCGCATCGGTCCTCGCCAATCCGCTCTACCAGAACATCACCGGTCGTTTCGTGCACAGCCACGACTACCTCGCCATGGACCAGCTTCACGAGCTGCACGCGTCCGGCCGCTTCGACCTGATCATCGTCGACACGCCGCCGTCGCGGAACGCGCTGGACGTGCTCGATGCGCCTGGTCGCATGAAGGAGTTCTTCGGGTCGCGGCTGCTGAAGTGGCTGACCCTGCCCTACAGGTCACGGTTGTTCACGGCTGCGTCGAAGCCGTTCTACCAAGTCGCCGACCGCGTGCTCGGCTCGCGCTTCTTGCAGGACATCGCCGAGTTCTTCATCCTGTTCCAGGCGATGGAGCCCGGCTTCGTCTCCCATGCCCGCGAGGTCGAGCAGGTGCTGGTCGACCCGCGCACGACATTCGTCGTGGTGTCGACGCTGGAAGCGGCGCCGACCCACGAGGCGTCGTACCTGTCACGGGCGTTGCGCGCGCGTGACATGCACCTCGGGGCGATCATCGCCAACCGCGTGCTCCCGTCGGCGACCACGTCGAAGGCCTCCACGACCAGCGCCCGCAAACTGGCTGCGCTAGACAGCGAAACGGTCCAGCGCGTCGCCGGCGCGCTCGATGCCGAACCGGATGTCGTCGACGGAGTACTGCGCGACGTCGCCGCGCAGTTCCACGACACGGCGATGGTGGCGACACGCGAGTCCGAGCGACGCGCCGAGCTGGCGGCGCTGGCACCGCTACTCGTATCCATCCCGTTGCTCGAGGGCGACGCCAATGACGTGGCCGATTTGCTCGAGATCGCCGCGCACTTCGACACGTGAGCGATTCCTGGCGCGCTTCACTCCCACGGCCTTCCGGCCGGCGCCTGGCCGTGCGTGTGACGCCCGGCGCGCTCCGCGAGATCCGGGTGGGTTCGCCGTGGGTGTTCGACGGCTCGGTTACGTCTGCGAGCGACGACGGTGGCGCGGGCGACCTCGCCGTGATCTTCGACGACAAGCGGCGCTTCGTCGCGATCGGGCTGTGGGACCCGGACTCACCGCTGCGGATCAAGGTGCTGCATGCCGGCGCGCCGGCGACGATCGACCGTGAGTGGTGGCGCGGGAAGCTGCGCTCGGCACTCGACACGCGAACGTCGCTCGCCGCGGATGCCTCGACAACCGCCTACCGCTGCGTGCACGGCGAGAACGACGGCATGCCCGGGCTGGTCGTCGACCGATATCACGCGACGCTCGTCGTGAAGCTGTACAGCGCGGCATGGTTCCCACACCTCACCGAGATCGTGGACGCGCTGGTCGAGTTGGCGGCGCCCGAGCGAGTGGTGCTGCGCTTGGCGCGGGTGGTCGCCAGCGGCGAGACGTTCGGCCTCGTCGACGGCGACACCCTCGCCGGGCCGCCGGTCGATGGCCCCGTGTTGTTCCGCGAACGCGGGCTCACGTTGGAGGCGGACGTCGTCCACGGACAGAAGACGGGGCACTATCTGGACCAGCGCGACAACCGCACGCTGGTGCGCGGCATCGCCGCGGGTCGCGATGTGCTCGACGTGTTCGCCAGCACCGGAGGCTTCGCGGTAGCGGCGGCCGCCGGTGGCGCCCGCTCGGTGCACCTGGTCGACCAATCGGCGCCGGCCTTGGCGGCCGCCGAGCGCAACCTCGCCCACAACCGCCGGCTGCGCGAGGTGCGCGAATGTGCGATCCGCACCACCGTCGGCGACGCCTTCGACGTGCTCGCTGCGTTCGACCGGCGCGCCCAGAGCGACGCTGACCGGTTCGACGTCGTCGTCCTCGACCCACCGTCGTTCGCGTCGAGGCAGTCGCAGGTCGACCGCGCGCTGCGCGCCTACTCCGCACTCACACGACTCGGGGTGGCGTTGCTACGGCCCGGTGGTGTGCTGGTGCAGGCGTCGTGTTCCAGCCGCGTGACTGCAGACCAATTCTTCGAGACCGTGCTGGAGGCGGCGCGCCACGCCGGCCGCCCACTGCGCGAGATCCGGCGCACCGGACACGCCGTCGACCACCCGATCGCCTTCCCCCAAGGCGCCTACCTGAAGGCACTGTTCGCACGAACCGGTGGCTGACACCCGAAGGGTGTCTGACACCGAGCTCTTGGGACCTCCGGCAACACCAGGTGGTCGGCTGTCAGGCACCGAAGGCGTTGTAGGTGTCGGCGAACTCCTTCGGCACGAGGTACTGGCGAATCAAGGGCTCGAAGTGGGCCAGGGGCGCGCTCACGTAGTCGGGATCGAAGGCGGTCTGGTCGTACTTGGCGCAGAACTCCTCCGTGTACTCGTAATAGGGCGAGTCGCGCAGGCCGTCGCGGGCGTTGCGGTCGGCGCCGATGAAGTGCCAGAAGTAGTAGCCCTGGAAGATGCCGTGATGCTCGACCATCCAATGGTTGGCCTCTGACACGAACGGCTTGAGCAACCCGGCCGCGATCGACGGGTGGTTGTAGGGCGCCAGCGTGTCGCCGATGTCGTGGATCAGCGCGCACAGCACGTACTCGTCATCGCGGCCGTCCTCCTCCGCTCGCGTCGCCGTCTGGAGCGAGTGCTCGAGCCGGGAGACGGGGAAGCCGCCATGGTCACGTTCGAGCAGCCGCAGCTGGTCGAGCACGTTCTGGCCGGCCATCGCCTGGGTGACGGGCAGCTGGCGGATGATCTCCGCCCACTCCTCCTGCGTCGAATCCTCGAATTTGGTGAACGTCGCCCGAGGGGCGCTCATTGGTCCACACTCCACGGATGCAAGCGAGCGAGCGCCAGCGAGCGAGTGACCAGCGGCGGCCTGCGTGGCCGGGGAACGCCATGAACAGTCATGCGTTCATCGTAGGTCGGTAATCGGGCAGACTTCTCGGCGATGGCCAAGCTCACCGAACTCGTTCGCGACCACACGCAACTCGATCGGGAACAGGTGGCGCACCTCTCGAGGCTCGTCTCCGAATGGGGCATGCTCGCCGACTTCTGCTTCTCCGACCTACTGCTGTACGTGCCCACCTCGTCGGGTCGCTGGGCGGTCGTCGCCCAGGTGCGGCCTGCGACGGGCCAGACGATGTACCAGACCGACTGGGTCGGCTCGTGGGCGAATGACTCAGAGGTCGACCTCATCGAGCGTGCCTACCGCGACGCCAAGATCCTCGAGGGCGAGATCGTCGTGGAAGGGCTGGCCGACGAGACTCGGATGGTCGCGATTCCCGTCGTGCACAGCGGGCGACCGATCGCGGTGCTGACCCGCGAGTGGATCGAGAAGGCCGGTCGTCGTCCTGGTGAGCTCGAGCGCGCCTACGACTCGATCTTCCAGAGCTTCATCCGCATGATCGCGATGGGCACGTTCCCGTTCACGCAGCGCGCCGGTGATTCCAGCGCGGCACCGCGCGTCGGCGACGGTGTGATGTGGTTCGATGTCGACGGCGAAGTGCAATACGTCTCGCCCAACGCCAATTCGGCCCTGCACCGTGTGGGGATCCAGGCCTCGGCGATCGGCATGCGTCTGGCAGAGCTCGGGTTCCACGACGGCCCCGTGCGCCAGGCGTTCGAGCGCAAGGTGCCGGTGATCGAGGAGTTCGAGCAGGGTGACGGTGTAACGCTGCTCTGTCGTTGCGTGCCGTTCGTCGAGCTCACCAACGGCGACGAGCACGTCATCGGTGCCGTGCTGCTGATGCGCGACGTGAGCGAGCTCCGCAAACGAGATCGGCTGCTGCTCAGCAAGGACGCCACGATCCGCGAGATCCATCACCGCGTCAAGAACAACCTGCAGACGATCTCCTCGTTGCTGCGATTGCAGGCGCGACGGCTGACCCACCCCGAAGCGATCTCGGCGGTCGGTGATTCGGTCAGGCGGATCCGAACGATTGCCCTCGTGCACGAGGCGCTGTCGCGTGAGCCCGGCGACGATGTGACGTTCATCGAGATCGTGCGGCCGCTGCTGCGGCTCGCCGAGGAGGGACTGCAGTCGGTCGATCGACCGGTGCGGTTCACGGTCCACGGCGACGGTGGCCGGATCCCCGCTGCGATCGCCACGCCGCTCTCCGTCGTGCTGACCGAGCTCTTGCAGAACGCCGTCGATCACGGATTTCCGGAGGGCAGTGCCGGCGGCTCGGTGGTCGTGCAGCTCGAGAACGCCGACCGTCAGTTGCGCCTGTCGGTGGTCGACGACGGGCGCGGCGTCGAGTCTGGGTTCCGGCTCGAGGACGCCACCGGGTTGGGCCTGTCGATCGTGCGGACGCTCGTCACCACCGAGCTCGACGGCACGATCGAGATGCGACCGCTGAGCGAGGCCGACGCGCGCAGTGTGGGGCTGGAGACCCCGGCCGGGGCGCGCGGCACCGTGGTGGATCTGATCGTTCCGTTGGGCGAGGAGTGAACCAGCGAATCAGCTGGCGTTGAGCTGACGCGCAGCCCTCTGGGCGGCGGCGCGCTGGCGCCGGATCGCCCGGCGCTCCTCCTCCGAGTGGCCGCCCCAGACGCCGGAATCCTGGTTGGTGTCCAGCGCGAACTCGAGGCACTCCTCCCTGACCGCGCACTGCGCGCACACCCGCTTGGCGTAGTCGATCGCGAGTAGCGCGTTGCCCGTGGTGCCGACCGGGAAGAACAGCTCGGGATCGGTGTCGCGGCAGCGGGCGTGATCTCGCCAGCTGTCGTCGGCGGCAGCGAGGGCGACACTGGACGCAAGGATCGACACGTTGATCGAGACTCCTCTTTTGCGGGGGGCTTGGCGGCGGATTCGGGGCGGCGCCACGCGTGCGCCGGATGACGGGCGCGTTTCCGCGTGGTGGCGCGTACGTTACGGGCTGCCTTCCGCGTTGGCAAGAAGTTGAGATTGAAGCGCGCTTTGGATCTGTTTTTCAGATGCCCCCAACACGTCTAGCGATCTGGCAGCATCGCTGGCGTGACGTCGATCATCGCTCATCGCGGGGCTTCAGCCGTCGAGTGCGAGAACACGATCGCCGCCCTCGCACGCGCGCGCGAACTCGGCGCCGACGGCGTCGAGCTCGACGTGCGCCGCACCGCCGACGATCGACTGGTGCTCCATCACGACGCGCGGCTGGCCGACGGCCGGGTGATCAGGGATACGCCCGCCGCCGAGTTGCCCGACCACATCCCGAGCTTCCTCCCCGCGCTCGACGCTTGTGTCGGCATGTTCGTCAACGTCGAGATCAAGAACGATCCCACCGATCCCGACTTCGATCCGACCGACTGGGTCGCCCACCGTGTGTGCGCGGTGCTCGCCGGCCGCGGTGAGGGGCGGCGCTGGCTGATCTCCTCGTTCCGCTTCGAGACGGTGGCGGTCTGCCGCACCGTCCTTCCCGGCGCGCGCACCGCCTGGCTCGTCGAGACGCTCGACGACGATGTCGTCGACCGCACGGCTGCCGGTGGGCATGCGGCGCTGCACCCCTGGGACCCGATCGTCGACGAGGCACTGGTGCGCCGCGCGCACGCAGCCGGCTTGGCGGTCAACACGTGGACGTGCGACGACTCCGACCGCATGCGCCAGCTGATCGGATGGGGGATCGACGGGATCTGCACCAATGTGCCAGATGTCGGCGTCGCCGTCCGCGCCGGAGTAGCGGGTTCAACTCCCTGACGCCGGGAACACCAGCCGCACGGCGTCGGGCACGAAGTCGAACGTGAGCCGCTCGACATCGCCGAGGTAGTCGCCGTCGAGTTGGTACGGGAACGGAGTCCGGTGCTCGACGATCATGTGCTCGACGTCCCGCCACTCGACGAGTTGTTGCGAGGTACGGACGCCGTGCCCCCGCAGCGCTGAACCGAGCCCACGCAGGATTGGCCACACTCGCAACGTGCGGAATGTGACCACGACCAAGGGGTCGTAGAGGGTCGCCGTCGGCGACAGGTCGATCGGCAGGTTGCCGAGGTAGGTGTACGGGTTGGTGTTGAGGACGATCGCGAAGAAGGCGTCGTCGATCTCGCGGCCGTCGGCGCTCTTCAGCCGGAAGTGCGGATGGTGCCGGTCGTAGCCGCGCAGCCACGTCGCCAGCGCGGCGGAGATGAAGAGTGGGTGGCCGAGCCACCGCTTGAGCGAGGCGCGCTGCTCCACCGCCTTGACGACCGCGGCGTCGTACCCGATGCCGGTGTGGAAGCAGAAGAAGCGGCCGTTGACGCGGCCCAGCCCGATCGGACGCATGTCGGCGGCGTCGATGCCGCGGGCGAGCAGGTCGGCGGCGTGGACCGGATCGTTGGGCAGCCCCAGCGTTCGCGCGAACACATTGGTCGAGCCGCCGGGCAGCACGCCGAGCGCGGTATCCGTGCCGGCGATTCCCGTCGCCACCTCGTTGAGTGTGCCGTCACCTCCGTAACCGACGACGACGTCGATGCCGCGGCGGGCGGCGTCGTGGGCGAATCGGGTGGCGTGCCCGCGGCGGTTGGTCTCGACAAGCTCGACGTCGTGTCCTCGCGCCAGCCGCCGATGCACCACCACGGTGTTGCGTGCCGTCACCGACGAGGCGAACGAGTTGACGACCAGCAAGATCCGCAAGGCGCGTGACCGTATCGCGGGCAAACGATCGCGCATTTATCCGCTTCTGCTACCGGCCGGTAGCTTGTCCGGCCATGAATGTGATCGTGTGTGTGAAGCAGATCCCTGATCCCGCGTTGCCTGGCGAGCTGGTTCCGGGGTCGAACACGCTGAAGCGTGAGGGCAAGCTGATCATGGACGATTCCGACTCGTATGGCGTCGAGATGGCGCTGCAGCTCGTCGACCGCGCCGGCGGCGGCGAGGTGAGCCTGGTGTCGATGGCCCCCAACGGTGAGGTCTCCGGTCTCCGCACCGCGCTGGCGATGGGCGCCGCCCGCGCCGTGCTGGTCTCCGACGCCGAGCTCTCCGGCAGCGACGCGCTGACGACCGCCAAGGTCATCGCCGCCGCGGTGCAGCGCCTCGGCGATGCCGACCTCGTGCTGTCCGGCACCGAGTCGTCGGACGGCTACACCGGCACCGTGCCCGAGCAGGTCGCCGAACTGCTCGGCTGGCCGTCGGTGACGTTCGCCAAGAGCGTTTCGGTCGACGGCGGGTCGTTGAAGGTCAATCGCCAGACGGAGGCGGGGTACGACGAGGTCGAGTGCCCGTTGCCGGCGGTCGTGTCGGTTACGGCGGGCGTGGTCGAGCCGCGGTATCCCTCGTTCAAGGGGATCATGGCTGCGAAATCGAAGCCGCTCGAGACCCTGACTGCCGCCGAGCTGGGCGTGACTCCGGTCGGCTGGGCCGGCGCCGGTCAGGAGATCGTCGACGTCGCCCAGGCTCCGGCGCGTCAGGCGGGCGAGGTCGTGGTCGACGAGGGAGAGGCGCACCTGAAGGTGGTCGCGTTCCTCGAGGGCCTGAAGGTCATCTGAGGCGGCAGGGCGAGGGAACGGAGCAAGGCGATGGTGATCGGCAACGTGTGGGTGTTCGCGCAGGGTGGGGAGGGCGCGGCGACATCAGCGACGCTCGAACTGCTGACGAAGGCGCGCGGTCTCGGCGGCAACGTCGCCGCGTTCGTCGCCGGCGACGCAACGAGCTTTGCTGCGCAACTTGGCGAGTACGGCGCGCAGAAGGTCTACGCCACCGGCGACCTCGGCGGCGCGCTGCCCGGCGCCTCGGTGGCGGCGGCGATGCAGGCCGTGATCGCCGGTGGCGATGCGCCCGATCTGCTCCTGTTCCCGCAGAACTACGAGTGCCGTGACACCATGGCGCGGCTCTCGGTGAAGCTCGACAAGACGGTGCTGACCAACAACGTCGACATCGCCGTCGACGGCGACCAGGTGCGGGTGACGACGCCGGTGTTCGGCGGCAACACGTTGGTCACCACCGCCTTCACCGGCGACGGCCCGTTTCTCGCTGCGTTCCGGCCGAAGTCGTTTGCCGCCGAACCGGCGGCCTCCCCAGCTGCGGGTGAGGTGGTCGCCGCTACCGTGCCCGACCTCGGCGCCGGCGGCGCAGCGCGCGTCGTGGCGTCGCACGTCGAGGAGTCGACCGGACCGAAGCTCGACGAAGCGAACGTCGTGGTGTCGGGCGGCCGTGGGCTCGGTGAGGCAGGCAAGTTCGAGATGATCGAGCAGCTCGCCAGGATGCTGAAGGGCGCGGCGGGCGCCTCGCGGGCGATCGTCGACGCCGGTTGGGTGCCGTACTCGATGCAGGTCGGGCAGACCGGCAAGGTCGTCAAGCCCAACGTCTACATCGCATGTGGCATCTCGGGCGCGACGCAGCACATGGTCGGCATGAAGGGCTCGAAGAACATCATCGCCATCAACAAGGACCAGGAGGCGCCGATCTTCGGCGTCGCCGACCTTGGCATCGTCGGCGACGTGCACAAGGTGCTGCCCAAACTCATCGAAGCGCTCGGGAACCGCTGATCTAACGTCCATCGCCGTGGGGACCCGACAGCTGGCTGTCGCCGTCGACGGCCTCGCCAAGGTCTTCAAGGTTCCGGTTCGCGATCCCGGGCTGAAGGCGGCGGCGAAGAGTCTCGTCAAGCGCACACACCGCGACGTCGTGGCTGTAGGGGGCGTGAGCTTCACGATCGCGCCGGGCGAGATCGTCGGGTTCCTGGGCCCCAACGGCGCCGGCAAGACCACGACCCTCAAGATGCTGTCGGGCCTCCTCCATCCGACGTCGGGGTCGGCGCGCGTGCTCGGACACGAACCGTGGAAGCGGGAACGGGCGTACCTGCAGCGGATGACGCTGGTGATGGGCAACCGCAACCAACTCCAGTGGGACCTGCCGGCGATGGACAGCTTCGAGCTGACACGCGCCGTGTACCGGCTGCCCGACGGAATGTTCCGCTCCCAGCGCGACGAGCTGATCGAACTGCTCGACCTCGGCCCACTCGTCGACAAGCCTGTGCGCAACCTCTCGCTCGGCGAGCGGATGAAGGCCGAAATCGCGAACTCACTCCTGCACCGCCCGGAGGTCATGTTCCTCGACGAGCCGACACTCGGGCTCGACGTCACGATGCAGCGCCGCATACGGGGCTTCTTGGCGGAGTTCAACGAGCGTCACGGGTCGACCGTCATGCTGACGACGCACTACATGGCCGACGTCGAGGCGTTGTGCGAGCGGGTCATCGTGATCCACCACGGGGTGATCCTGTTCGACGGGCCGCTGACCGCGCTCGCCAACCGCTTCGCCGGGCACAAGACCGTCATCGTCACCCTCGACGAGGTCGTCGACCTCTCGTCGTTCGGCGAGGTGATCGACACGAACGGAGCGCGAGTCTCGCTGCGGGTCGCCCGTGAGGCGACACCGGCCGTTACCACTCGGCTGCTCTCGGAGCATGCCGTGCTCGATCTGACGGTCGAAGACCCGCCGATCGACGATGTGATCGAGCTCGCTTTTGCGAGCGTCACCTCGGCGGTTGCTGATGGCGATCGCTGATCCGGCGAGCGCCGACGCGCCGATCGCACGGGAAGGCGCCGTCCGCGCCTACGCGCGCATGTACTCCTCGCTGGCGCGTACGTCGATCGCCAGCAACTTCCAATATCGCGTGAGCAACTACTTCTACATGATCGGCATGATCATCGAGCCGGTGATCTACCTGGTCGTGTGGTCGTCGATCGCCCGCCAGCAGGGCGGCGACGTGGGCGGTTACACGCCAGAGACGTTCGCCGCCTACTACATCGTCTGGACGCTCGTGCGGAACATGAACATCGTCTTCACGCCCTTCGGGTGGGAGGAGCGCATACGCGAGGGTCAGCTGTCGGCCCATCTCGTGCGACCCGTCCACCCGATCCACTACGACCTCGGCTTCTTCGCCGGCTGGAAGGTCGTGGTGATCGTGCTGTGGTTGCCGATCGCGGGGATGCTCACGCTTGCGTTCCAGCCCGAGCTGCATCCGAGCGCGGCGCAGATCGCCACGTTCGCGGTGGCGATCTGGGGCGCCTACCTGATCCGCTCGCTGTTGCTCTGGATGCTGGGCATGGTGACGTTCTGGACGACCCGCATCGGCGCCATCTTCGAGGCCTACTTCGCCGCCGAGCTACTGCTGTCCGGCCGGCTGGTGCCCGTGTCGCTGATGCCGGAGTGGGTGCAGACGGTGGCGTCGTACCTGCCGTTCGAGTCGTGCTTCGGCTTCCCGATCACGTCGCTCGTGGGACCGATCACCAACGACGAGCTGGTCGAAGGATTGGTCCGCCAGGTGGTGTGGATCGGCATCGGCGCGATCGGCGTGGCGTTGATGTGGAAGCGCGCGGTCGTGCGCTATACGGCGGTGAGCGGGTGAGCGTGAGCGAGCCCGCCCGGCCGAGCGATCGCCGGGGAGCCGGACGGCGATGGGGTTCGGGGGCGCGAGCCCCCGGATATGAGCGATGAGCGGCGTGCGGCTGGCGTGGATCCACCTGCGGGTGGGGGTGCTGAACGAGATGCAGTACCGCGCCAACTTCTTCATCCAGCTCGTGCAATCGACGGTGTCGGTGGCGACCGGTTTGATCGCGCTGGCGGTGATCTTCGACCACACGACCGATCTCAACGGTTGGTCGCGGCCCGAGTTGATCATCGTCATGGGCGTGTTCACGTTGGTCGGCGGGCTGATCGGGTTCGCGATCGAGCCGAACATGGGACGCGTGCTCAGCGACATCCACCGCGGCACGTTCGACTTCGTGCTCACCAAGCCCGCCGACTCGCAGCTGCTGTCGAGCGTGCGCCAGTTCCACCTCTGGCGGCTCGTGGATGCGGGGGTGGGGCTGGGCGTGATCGTGTGGGGCCTGGTGCGGCTCGACGGATCGCCGTCGGTCGGCGAGATCGCAGGCTTCGCGCTCACGCTTGCGGCGGGGATGGTCTTGATCTACTGCCTCTGGCTGATGGTCACTGCGGGCGCGTTCTGGATCGTGCGGATGGACGAGGTGCACGATCTCTTCATGGGTCTGTACCGAGCCGGCCAGTACCCGGTGACCGTGTATCCGATCGGGCTCAAGCTGGTGCTCACCTATCTCGTGCCGATCGGATTCGCCGTGACGGTGCCGGCGGAGAGCTTGACCGGCCGCCTGACGTGGCAGCGCCTCGTCGCAACCGCATTGTTCCTCGTCGCCATGATGACGATCACCCGCTTGGTCTGGCGCGCCGGCACCCGTCACTATTCCGGCGCGTCTGCCTGACGGTGCCCGCCGACCGATGAGCAGCGCGCTCGACGCCGTCGCCCCGCCGCGCATGGGGACCGGATTCCGGTGGCTGCCGTCGTCGTCGTGGGTCTGCCACCTCGGTGACGGGATCGCGCTTGCCGCCGGACCGTTGCTCGTGGCGTCGCAGACCGAAATGCCGGCCTGATCACACTCGCGCTCACCACCGCGTACGCGGTGATGAGCGCGACATGAACGATTACTGGTGCAGTTGTCTTTCCAGTTGGTCGAGGATCTCGTAGCAGGGGAGCACCTGGGCGACGCTGGCGTTGGGTTCGCGCTGCTCGTCGACGGCGGCGACGAATTCCCTGTCCTGGAGCTCGATCCCGTTCATCGACACGTCGACGCCCGACACGTCGACCGGCTCGTCGTGTCCCGTGACGAGCTCGTCGTAGCGCGCGATGTAGGTGCCGGTGTCGCCGATGTAGCGGAAGAACGTCCCGAACGGACCGTCGTTGTTGAACGAGAGCGACAGTGTGCAGATGGCGCCGTCGGCGGCCTTCAGTTGGATCGACATGTCCATCGCGATGCCGAGCTCGGGATGGATCGGGCCCTGGAGGGCGTTGGCGGCAACGATCGGGCTGCCCGTCTGGTAGGCGAAGAGGTCGACCGTGTGGGCGGCATGGTGCCAGAGCAGATGATCGGTCCAGCTGCGCGGCTGTCCGAGGGCGTTCGTGTTGGTGCGCCGGAAGAAGTACGTCTGCACGTCCATCTGCTGGATGTGGAACTGCCCGTCCTGGATTCGCTGCCGGACCCACTGGTGACTGGGGTTGAAGCGTCGCGTGTGCCCGCACATGGCAACCAGGTCGGTCTCGCGCTGGCGGTCCACGACGGCGCGACCGTCGGCTAGCGAGTCGCAAAGCGGGATCTCGACCTGCACGTGCTTACCGGCGTCGAGGCACTGGATCGTCTGCTCGGCGTGCATCTGGGTCGGTGTGCACAGGATCACGGCGTCGAGCCCGTCGAGAGCCAGGCTTTCGGCGAGGTCGGTGGTGGTGTGCTCGATCCCGTATCGGCCGGCGATGTCGTTGGTCTTCTCGAGCTCGCGGCCGATCAGCGACACGACCTCGACGCCGTCGATCTCGCGCAGCGCGTCGAGGTGCTTGATGCCGAACGCGCCGGCGCCGGCGAGGGCGATCTTCATCGCCGAGACGGTACTGCGGCCGTAGCATCGAGCGCTCATGGACAGGTCGCGGAACGTGGTGCTGACCGGGTTCATGGGCACCGGCAAGTCGACCGTCGGCCGGTTGCTCGCCGACCTGCTCGGGTTCCAGTTCGTCGACACCGATGCGGTGATCGAGCGGCGCTTCGGAGCGGTCGAGACGATCTTCCGCGAGCGTGGCGAAGACGCGTTCCGGGCGATCGAACGTGAGGTCGCGGGCGAGCTCACTGCCGGCGACCGAGTGGTCATCGCGACCGGTGGGCGGATGATGCTCGACCCCGTCATCGCCAAGACGCTGGGTGCCGGTGCGCATGTGTTCTGTCTCGTCGCGTCACCCGAGACGATCGCGGCGCGGGTGCTCGATGGGCCTGTCCGTCCACTGGTCGCCGGTCCCGATCCGCGAGCTCGCATCGCCGAGCTACTCGCCGAGCGCGCCGCCGCGTACGCGGCCTTCGAGCAGGTCTCGACCGACTCGCGCAGTGCTGCGGACGTCGCTCACGATCTCGCCGCCCGCCTCCGGGAGAACGTCTAACCGTCGACGGCGTTGATTGCCCAAGCGAGACCTTCTGTCTGGTCTTCGATGGCGAGCTGGAGGCGCCAGCCTCCGGGCGGCTCGTGGGCGTCCCAGCGGTACCAACGTAGGTCGGCGAGCAGCGATTCGATCTCGTGGTTGGTGGGCGGCCACTCGTCCTGCAGGTCGCCCAGCGCGCCGAGCACCCACCACATGGCGAAGCGGCCGTGTGCCATGCCGCGGCGACGGCCGTGGGCACCGCCCGACGCACCGGACCACGCCAACCACGCCAGTGCCTCGCCGGCTGTGAGCTCGACCGTGCGGACGTCGCGTGCTCCGAGCGCTCCCAGCGCGTGCAGGACCGTGCCCTCGACGCACACCACCTCGGCGCGCCCGGTGGAGGCCGATGTCCACGGCTCGACGAGATGCCGCACGGCGAGCTCGGTCGCGGCGTCGTCGACGAGGGAACCCCCGGGGTTGGCCTTCGCCGGCGTCGATGGCGGCGTCATGTGCGGCTGCGGGTGGTCGGCTCCGGCGTCGCTGTACGTCGACTGTGGGTAGCTCGGCTCCCATACCTGGATCTCGACCGGGATGTCCAGCACGAGCGGCAAACGCTCCAAAGCGGCTGGCTCGATCCGCTCGCCTCTGATCGAGCGCTCATGGGCGACGAACGTCGCCACCGGGACGGGCTCCAGATGCGGCGCAAGCTCGGCCCAGGTGTGGTCCACCGCCACGACCTCCGACAGCGGGCCGATCGTGAACCGACCCGCCTCACCATCGAGAACGGTGGCAGCCCAGTTCGGCGGCGCCAGCAACGCCAGCCGGTATTCCGCCAACGTTGCCGCCGGCCACAGCTGGCGCCCGGACTCGCGTGTCGCCGCCGCGCAGCGGTCGCGCAGCCGCAGGAGTCCGGCCCAGTCGCCAGATGCGCAGCGGGCGTCGACGAGGCGAACCAGCCCGTCGAGATCGACCTCGTGGATCAGGCGGTCGAGAGCATCGTCGTGATCAGCCTCGCGGCTCATACGAGTGGCCAGGGGTAGCGGTGCCCCGAGCGGTCCGCCGGAAACACGCCCGAGCGCACCAGCGCCGCGGCGCGGTACTGCAGGGCATGGATCT
>DASQTR010000067.1:0-22050 GCA_035641795.1 Ilumatobacter sp. | reverse complement strand
GCGTCACGGGGGCGTTCATGGCCGTGGGCCAGCAGTTCTTCGACACGAACAGCGTGGATTTCAGGCTCGTGCGCACGACAGCGGCCGGAGATGTGGTGCGGGAGTACCGGCACTTCAGCGACGTCGTCGGCGACACGATCGACGCTCGCGTCTGGCTCGGTATCCATTTCCGGTCCGCGGACGAGCAGGGCGCGTTCCTCGGGAAGCAGGTTGCCGCCTGGCTTGCCGGGCACGCGTTCGCACCCGCCGGCTGATCGGTTCCGCGGCGGAAATCGCGAGACCCCGGCCCCGCGGTGGGGCTGGGGTCGACGCGTTACCGGCGACGGTCGAGCAGGAAGTCGGTCAGCCAGCGGCCGACTATCTGGTTGTCGACCTGTTCCGACTGGATCGTGGCCAGCGCCTCGTCGGTGATCTCGTCGCCCATGCGTGGCCGGCGCGCCTCCACCAGCGCTGTGATGTAGTCGGCGTCGTACTCGGGGTGGTCCTGGATGCAGAGGATGGTGTCGCCGACGATGAACATGGGGTGCTCGGCTGTGTCGCCGCTGGCGATCGTGCGGGCGCCGGGCGGCATCTCGCTGGCCACGTCCTGGTGCATGGCGTTCACCCGTACCGAGCCGCCCTCGAACCATGGCGTGGCGTCGACGTGGAGCATCTGCGGGCCGGCCTTCCATGTGCCGGTGTTGGCGGCCCGGCCGCCGAGCGCGTGGGCGACCGCCTGGTGCCCGAAGCATACGCCGACAAGGCGCCCCCGGTGTTCGAGGACCGAAGCGATGAACTTGCGAAGGGCGACGATCCAGGGCTCGTCGCGGTAGGCGTCGTAGCGGGCGCCGGTGATGATCCAGGCGTCACACTCACGAGCATCGGCCGGCAGCTCACCGCCCACCACGTCGTACGTCCGCGTCCGGATCGACGGCTCGGCTTTGCGCAACATCTCGGCGTACATGTCGTCGTAGTCGCGGTCGTGCGCGGCGTCACGCAACTCGGGCGACACGTGATCGCAGGCAAGGATCCCGATCGTCGGACGGTCCGGGTGCTGCGCCATCGGCGACATCGTACGGTCGCTGCCGCGATCGGCGTACGATCCGGTCATGCCCCATTTCGGTCGCGTGCTGTCGGCGATGGTGACGCCGTTCGACGACGAGGGTGAGCTCGATCTCGACGTCGCCGGCGAGCTCGCCCGCTACCTGCAGTCACACGGGCATGACGGGCTCGTCGTCGCGGGCACCACTGGAGAGGCGCCCGTGCTCACCGATGACGAGCGCTTGAGCCTGTTCGCGGCGGTGATCGAAGCGGTCACGATCCCCGTGGTCGCCGGCACCGGCACGAACGACACCCGCCACTCGGTACGCCTCACCCGCGAGGCGAAGGCGCTGGGCGCGGCCGGTGTGCTGGCCGTCTGCCCGTATTACAACCGGCCGTCACAGGCAGGCATCGAGGCCCACATGAGGGCGATCGCCGGCGCCAGCGATCTGCCGGTGATGGTCTACGACATCCCGGTCCGCACGGGCCGCAAGATCACGACGCCGACGCTCTTGCGGCTCGCTCGCGAGGCGGCGACCGTGCGGGCGCTGAAGGACGCTGCCGGCAATCCGGGGGAGACGGCGGCACTCATCAGCTCGGCGCCCGCCGGCTTCGAGGTCTACAGCGGCGACGACGTGATGACGTTGCCCTTGATGGCGAGCGGCATCGTCGGCACGGTTGGCGTCGCAACGCACTGGACGGGCGACGACCACCAGCTGATGTTCGACATGTGGGACAAGGGCGACGTCGCAGGTGCCCGGCTGGTCAACAGCCGCATGCTCGAGAGCTTCGCCTTCGAGACCGGCGACGACGCCCCCAATCCGATCCCGACCAAGGCGATGATGCGCCACCTCGGCATCGCCGTCGGTCAAGCCCGGCTGCCGATGGGCGCCGCCCCCGATTTCGTCGAGCGCCGCGCGCCGGAAGTACTGGCCAACCTGCAACGCTGGCGAGATGCGTTTCCCGAGCACCCTGACCGCTGATGGCTGAACCGGTCCGCGTGGTCTTCCTGGGGGGACTCGGGGAGATCGGCCGCAACTGCATGGCGATCGAGCAGGGCGTCGGCGATCGCCGCTCGATCATGCTCATCGACTGCGGGTTGATGTTCCCTGATCCCGACATGCACGGGATCGACCTCGTGCTGCCCGACTTCACGTACCTGCGCGACCACGCCGCGCAGCTCGCCGGTCTGATCGCCACCCACGGGCACGAAGACCACGTCGGCGGCATCCAATTCCTCCTGCGTGACCGTGACGGGATCGGCCACGTACGCGACAAGCCGCTGCCGCTGTTCGGCTCGGCGCTCACACTCGGGCTCGCCCGCCACCGGATCGAGGAGGCGGGGCTGCTCGGCCGGGTCGAGATGCGACCGGTCGCCGACAACGAGTCGGTGTCGATCGGTGCGTTCCAGGTCGAGTTCATCCCTGTGACGCACTCGGTGCCTCATGCCCATGCGATCGTGGTCCACACCAGCCAGGGGATCGTCCTCCACTCTGGGGACTGGAAGCTCGATCTGACGCCCGTCGACGGGCGCCTGACCGATCTGCCCCGGCTGGGGCAGCTCACCGGCGGCCAGGGCGTGCGGCTACTGATGGGCGACTCCACCAACGCCGAGGAACAGGGCTATGCGCCGAGCGAACTGTCGGTGGGGGGAGTCCTGCGCTCGCTGTTCGCCCAGCACCGCGGGCGGCGGATCATCACTGCCAGCTTCGCCAGCCACCTCCACCGGATCCAGCAGATCGCCGACGCCGCCGTCGACGCAAATCGCAAGATCGCCACACTGGGGCTCAGCATCAAGAAGAACGTGCGGCTGGGGCGCGACCTCGGTGTGCTGCGAATTCCGGACGCATCGCTGATCGACATCGAGGACATCGGCAACTACGAGCCCGGCCAGGTCTGTGTGATCTCGACCGGTTCGCAGGGCGAGCCGATGTCGGCGCTGTCATTGCTCGCCCGCGACGAGAACAAGTTCGTGAAGCTCGGCGAGCACGACACGGTGATCCTCTCGAGCCACGCGATCCCCGGCAACGAGAGCAACGTCAACAAGGTGATCGACGGCCTGCTGCGGCGCGGTGCTGAGGTCGTGCACTCCGGCATCGCCGACGTGCATGCCACCGGGCACGCCCAGGCGGACGAGATCAAGACGCACCTGTCGCTCGTGAAGCCCGAGTTCTACGTGCCGATCCACGGCGAGTTCCGGCATATGATGGCCAACGCCCGGCTCGGCGAAGTGATGGGCATCCCCCACGACCGCGTCATGCTGTGCGAGGACGGCGACGTGATCGAGCTCAGCGACAGTGGGCTGGCCCACATCGGTCGCGTCCCGGCGGGTTACGTGTACGTCGACGGCATCGTCGGCGACGTCGGTCAGGGCGTCATCCGCGACCGGCGCGTGCTCGGCGAGGAGGGCGTCGTCGTGGTCGTCGTCACCGTCGACACCCAGACCGGCAAGGTGCTCACCGGACCCGACATCATCACCCGTGGCTGGGTGTACGCGCCGGAGGCCGAGGATCTGCTCGACGAGGCGTGCGACCTGGTGTCGCGGGCCTTGGAGGTGGCGCTCGCCGAAGGGGTCCGCGACGTCGAGGCGCTCGAGCGCGATGTCAGGCGCATCGCCGGCAAGTTCGTCAGCGAGCGCACCCGCCGGCGCCCGATGATCGTCCCGGTCGTGATGGAGACGTGAGCCGGCCCGTGTGATGCACGATTCGGCTCACGGCGCGTTGGTACCGTGGTTCGGACAATGAACACCTGGGGACCCTCGAAGAAGCCGCGCGCCCAAAGTTCGAACCGGTCGGATGGGTCGGGCCGCAACGCGCCAAAGCCCGGTTCTGGCTCGAAGTCATCGTCGAAGTCGCCCCCGAAGGCGCCGCGCGTCGGCACGCGTGACCTCACGCCGCCCAACACACGGCGGCGCGACGCCACCCCCACCGAGCTCCGCAACGCCGTGGCCGGCAAGGAGCATGACCTCGTCGGGGTGGTGTTGATCGGTGTCGGCGCAGTGCTGGCGTTGGCCATGTACTTCGACCTCGGCGGGCCGCTCGGCCGTGCGCTCGACACGTTCGTCGGCTGGTTCTTCGGGTTGGCGCGGTATGTGCTGCCGATCGTTCTCGTCGCGATCGGCATTGCGTTCATCCGCAAGGGACGCTCGTCGAGCCCGCTCAGGCTCGTGCTCGGTTGGGGGCTCGTCGCCGCCGCCGCGCTCGGGCTGCTGCACGTCATCCGCAACCCCGACTCGTTCACCGACATGGACGCCCTGGGCGAGGGCGGCGGCTGGCTCGGGGCCGTCCTCGTGGAGCCGATCGCGACACTGATCGCCAGGCCCGGCGCTGTGGTCGTGATGCTCGCGCTGGGCGTCGGCGGAGCAGCGTTGATCACGCAGACGTCACTGCGAACGATGGCGATGCACACGGGCCGGGGCGTAGGCGCCGTAGCCAAGCCGCTCGGGCACTACACCAAGCGCGCCCTCTCCGACCTTTCGACGCTCAGCAGTGAGCGCGAAGGCGGCCGCCAGAAGAAGAAGGGCAAGCACGACAACTGGGGTGACCCGGGCGTCGACGGCGTCGCCGGGGAGCCCTTGTCGCCTGCGCTGTACGACGGCGCCGAGCACGACGACGAGCTCTACGGGAGCTCGGGGTCTGCGGCGACCGCGGACGCCAAGCGTCGGCGCCGGTCGAGCAAGCCGGGCGCCGACCAGAGCGCGCTGCCCATCGACGGCAAGCAGCTCGGCGAGTGGGCGCTACCGCCGCTGTCCTTCCTCAAGCAGGCGGGGCAGCAGGCCGTCAACATGAACGAGATCGAGAAGCGCGGCGTCACGCTGCAGGAGTCACTGGCGTCGCACGGCGTCGAGACTCAGCTCGTAGGGATGACCGTCGGTCCGACCGTGACGCGTTACGAGCTCGAGCTCGGCGCTGGGGTCAAGGTGGCGCGCGTCACGAGCCTCCAGCGCGACATCGCGTATGCCATGGCGGCGGTCGACGTCCGCATTCTTGCCCCGATCCCAGGCCGCTCGGCGATCGGCGTCGAGGTGCCGAACCACAAGCGCCAGCTCGTCGCCCTCGGAGACCTGCTCGTCTCGAAAGAGGCGGCGGAGGCCTCACACCCGCTCGAGGTCGGCATCGGCAAGGACATCGCCGGGCGCGCGGTCTTCCTCGACATCTCGACCACGCCGCATCTCTTGATCGCCGGCGCCACCGGAGCCGGCAAGTCGAGCGCGCTCAATTGCATCATCACGTCGTTGCTGATGCGGTCGACTCCCGATCACGTGCGCCTCATCCTCATCGACCCGAAGCAGGTGGAGATGGGGCAGTACCAACGCCTGCCACACCTCCTCACACAACCGGTCACCAACCCCAAGAAGGCTGCCAACGCGCTCGGCTGGGCTGTCAAGGAGATGGACCGTCGCTACGACGTGCTGTCGGAGGTCGGCTTCCGCGACATCACCGGCTACAACGCGGCGGTCGTCCGCGGCGACATCGAGCCGCCACCCGGAGTCCGCACCGAGGATTCGCCGTACGAGCACATGCCGTTCATCGTGGTGGTGGTCGACGAGCTCAACGACCTGATGATGGTCGCCGCCCGCGACGTCGAGGAGTCGATCACGCGCATCGCCCAAAAGGCGCGCGCGGTCGGAATCCACCTGATCGTCGCCACGCAACGTCCGTCGGTGAACGTGATCACGGGCGTGATCAAGGCCAACATCCCGGCCCGCATGGCTTTCGCCGTGTCGTCGCTGACCGACTCACGCGTGATCCTGGACCAACCGGGCGCGGAGAAGCTGGTCGGCAAGGGGGACATGCTGCTGCTGCCCGGCAACAGCTCGGTCCCACACCGCATCCAGGGCGCGTTCGTCAGCGAAGACGAGGTCCGCAAGGTCGTCACCCACTGGCGGCGCCAGGCGCCGGAACCGATCTACTCGAGCAACGTCGAGGGCGACGTCGAACCCCGCGGCGCTGCGGCCGGCGGCATGGAGGAGTTGGCGCTCGACGTCACGTCCGATTCCCACGCCTTCTCGTCGGCTGACGAGGACGATGACGCAGTGATGATGCGCCAGGCGATGGAACACGTCGTGCGCAGCCAGCTCGGCTCGACCTCGATGCTGCAGCGCAAGTTGAAGATCGGCTTCGCCCGCGCAGGTAGGATCATGGACCTGCTCGAGCAGCGCGGCGTGGTCGGCCCGAGCGAGGGCTCCAAAGCCCGCGAGGTGCTGATGACGGTCGAGGAGTTCGAGCTGCTCCAGGAGAAGGGCCAGCTCTAGGGCGGCTGCCGCCCCTTGCATGAAAGTCGGCAACTAATCGGCAACCAGTCGGCAACCAGTCGGCGATCAGGCGCCGGGGACGCAGTGTCGGCTTCGACGCTCGCCGGTCTGGCCGCGCTCGTTCGTTACAGAACCCACACGGGCGTGCCGACGTCGGCGAAGTACCACATGAACTCGGCGTCGAGGGGAGCCTGACGCTGACATCCGCCAGACAGGCGTTGGCCGAGCTCGGCCTCGGTCTGGTACGTCGAGCCGTCGGACTTGTGGGTCGGGATCTGGTGGAACCCGATCGCGCCGCGCTCGGTGTCGAGCCAGCGCACCATCAGCGGCAGCCAGGCCTCGCCGTTCCAGCCGGTGGTCATCTCGCTCTTGCTGTACACCTTGTGCTTGCCCGGCATCTCGTTGTTGAACTGGCTGCCCGTCACGAGATACGAGCGCACGATGTGCTCGGTGTCGTCGATTGCCCAGACGCGTTGGCCGGCCCGCTGGTACACGACCCGCTTGCCCGTGCCTTGCCCCGCGTCAGGCGGAAGCGGGGGAGCATCGTCGCCGGTCGTCGCCACCGACGAGAGCTTGAAGCCCATCGAGTCCTCGGCGCCGGGCGCGGGCGGCGGCGTGCGTATGACGAAAGAGTCGTCGCCGGGCCAGATGCCGAGCATCGCTGCGGTTCGGCGGCCCACCACGCCGTCGACGTAGAGGCCGGTTGCCTGTTGGAACGTGGTCGCCGATGCCACGAGAGCCGGGCTGAAGACGCCGTCGACCGGACCGGTGTAGAAGCCCGCCGCGGTCAGTGCCCTCTGGACGCATTGCACGTTGGGGCCGGTATCGCCCTGCCCGACTGAGGTGACGTCGAGCACGCAGCCGTCGACCTCGATGAGCTCCGGGACCGGTGCGTCGTCAACCGCCGGCTCCTCGGCCGCCGCCGGCGGGGCCAGGGACGGCTGCGGTGAGAGTGCGGCGGTCGTTGATGCTGCCGTGATCGGCGTGCCACCGCCGGGCGTCTCGTCGGGGGAGGAGCCCCGCAGGGCGTCGATCGCGAAGACGCCGGCGACGATCACCACGAGCGCACCGACCAGGATCGGTGTGGTGTGCGGCCGGGGCGGCGCGTCACGGTGCTGCCGCCGGCGCTCGCCCGACTCGGGGTCGCCTTGCTCCCCGACTCGGTCGATCTCGTGGATGTCTTCGTAAATCGCCATCCGCCACCTGTGGGACGTTCGTCTGTTGTCGCCAACGTCCCAACGGCGATGGCGGGTTGAATGTACGCGGTCGTTCTCGACGCCGCAATCAGTCTCGGCAATCAGTCTTACAAAAACTCACTCGCGAAATGAATCATCACCCCCGCGAGGCCACCCACGATCGTGCCGTTGATGCGGATGAACTGGAGGTCGCGACCGACCTGGAGCTCGACCTTGCGTGACGTCGTCTCCGTGTCCCAGCGCTCGACCGTGGTGGCGATCAGGTCGCTGACCTCGCTGCGGTAGTGCTCGACGAAGTAGCCGATGGCTCGCTCGACCCAGCGGTCGAACTTGTGTTGGAGGTCGGGCTCGGACGCCAGCCGCTCGCCGATGTGCTGCAGCCCGGCGAGCAGGCGCACGCGCAACTCGCTCCGCGGATCGTCGGCTGCGGCCACCATGCCGTCCTTGAGCCCGAGCCAGAGCGATTCCAGCCAGGCCCGCACCTCAGGATGCTCGAGCAACTCGCGCTTGAGCTCCTCACCCTTGGCGAGCAGCGTCGGGTCGTGTTGCAGCCGGTGCGCGAACTCCGAGACTCGCCGGTCGATCGTGTGCCGCATCTCGTGGGTCTGGTCGGCTGCGACCTCGTCCACGAAGCGCTGGACAGCGGCGTAGATCTTCCTGAAGATCCGGTCGTCGATCGGTTCCGGCACCCACCACGGCGACTCTTGCTCGAGCCGCCGCCGGAACGTCGCCCGGTTGTCGTCGAGAAAGCCCCGCAATCCGACGAGCACGGCGTCGAGCAGGCGTTGGTGATGGCCGCCCTCGACGCTGACCTCCACGATGCGTCCGACGAGCGGCGCCGCCGGGGTGGCATCGATGCGGGCGCGAACGACCCGCTCCAGACCCTCTTGGACCTGCTTGTCGTCGAGCACCTCCAATGTGCCTTTCAGGAGGTCGGCGACTGCCTCGCCGGCACGGGCGGCGCTGGCGGGCTTGCTCAGCCATGTGCCGATACGGGCGCCGACGCGTGCGTGGCCAAGCCGCTCGGCGAGTACCTCCTGAGTCAGGAAGTTGCCTTCGACGAACTCGCCGAGGCTGCGGCCGATCTGGTCCTTGCGATTGGGGATGATCGCCGTGTGCGGGATCGGGATCCCGAGCGGGTACCGGAACAGCGCGGTCACCGCGAACCAGTCGGCGAGGGCGCCGATCATCGCCGCCTCCGCGAAGGCGCGCACGTAGCCCACCCAGCCGTCGCCGCCCTGGCGAGTCGTGACCACGAACACCACTGCCGCGGCCACCAGCAAACTCAGCGCCACCGCCTTCATGCGGCGCAACGCGCGGAGCTTTTCGAGGTCGGAGATCGGGACAGCGGCGAGCGACAAGGCGCTCAGACTTCCGGACGCGGGCCGAGTTCGGGGCGCTCGGTTCGCGTGCGCTTCAGCTCCCAGAACCCGTCGAGTGTCGTGAGCGCAGCCATCGCGTCCCAAACCTGGAGCGCCTGGTCGGTCGCCGGCACCCGTGTCAGCACCGGGCCGAAGATGCCGCGCTTGGTGCCATCGCTGCATCCGAAGGCGATGATTGGGGTGCCGACATCGTCGCCCACCAGCTCGAGGCCGAGGTCCATTCGCCGCCGCAGTTCGACGTCCCACGACTCGTCGTCGGCGGCGAGCGCCAGGTTGCGGTCGAGCCCGATGTGCTCGAGCGCGTCGGAGAGATCGAAGAACTTGTCCTTGTCGTGGTGGATTCGGGTGCCGCACTGCCAGTACCACGCGAACACTGCGTCCTCGCCGCGCGCCGCTCGTATCGCCTCCATCACGCGCAGCATGCGGTGGGTGGCGGCGCTGTTCTCGTAGTACTGCGACTCGGGGTCGGGGTTGTTCTTGAACAACAGGCTGATCGGCTGCCAGGACACGGCTAGCTCACGGCGTGGCGCGACCTCGGTGACGATCCAGTTGGCGGTGACCCAGCACCACGGGCAGATCGGATCGACCCAGAACTCCACCGCGGTCTTCGACGACATGCCGCCAGTCTCGCGCTCTCGGCTCGGGCCGGGCACACGCGCCCCCCGGTAGCCTGGACCGACGTGTCGCAGCGGTTCTACGTCGAAACGCTCGGCTGTCCGAAGAACCAGGTCGACTCCGACAAGCTGATCGGCACGTTGCTTGCCGACGGCATGGCGGCGACGAACGATCCGGGCGCAGCCGACATGATCGTCGTCAACACCTGCGCGTTCATCGAGGAGGCGCGCAAGGAGTCGATCGAGACGATCCTCGCCCTCGACGACCAGCGCCGAGACGGCGCTCGGCTGGTTGTGACCGGATGCATGGCCGAGCGCTACGGCGAGGAGCTCGCAGCCGCGCTGCCCGAGCTCGACCTGCTCAACCTGCCGCGGCCGAGGTCGACGGCGCCATGGGCCTACGTCAAAATCGCCGAAGGCTGTGACCGCTCGTGTGGCTTCTGCGCGATCCCCTCGTTCCGCGGACCGCAGCGCAGCCGCGACGTCGATTCGATCCTGCGCGAGGTCGACGAGCTCGAGGCCCGCGAGATCGTGCTCGTCGCACAGGATTTGGCGTCGTACGGCAAAGATCGTCCCAACGAGCTCGGGGCGGGCTCGATCGTGCCGCTGGTGAAGGCCGTCGCCGCCCGCACCGACTGGGTGCGGTTGCTGTACCTCTACCCGAGCGATCTCACCGACGAGCTGGTCGACGTGATCTGCGAGAGCGACGTGCCGTACTTCGATCTCTCGCTGCAGCACGTGAGCAAGCCGCTGCTGCGGCGGATGCGGCGCTGGGGCGACGGCAACCGCTTCCTACAGCGGATCGTCGCGATTCGCGAGCGCCGGCCCGACGCCGCCTTCCGCTCCAACTTCATCGTGGGCTATCCCGGTGAGACCGAGGCCGACCACGACCTGCTTCTGCGATTCGTCGAGGTTGCTCAGCTCGACTGGTGCGGCTTCTTCGCCTACTCACCGGAGGACGGCACCTACGCGGTGACGCTCGATCGTCCGGTCGAGCCGACGCTGATGAACGAGCGACTTGCCGAGCTGCGCGAGCTGCAGGACGGGATCACGGCCGCACGGCGCGACGAGATGATCGGCCGGCAGCTGCGTGTGCTGGTCGACGGCACGGGCGTGGCCCGTTCGGCAGGCGAGGCGCCGGAGATCGACGGCATCGTGCACGTCAGTCATGATGTTCCCGTGGGTCAGTTCGTCACCGTCGAGATCGCCGACGCGCTGGGGCCCGATCTCGTCGCCGTGGGAGCCAGCACCGGAGAAAGCGGCGGGGACGGGCGCTGATGCCTGTCGCCCCGGACGCGCTCGCAAACTGGGCAAACGCAATCACCGTCGGACGGCTGCTGCTGTCGCCATTGATGTTTCTCGTGATCCCCGAGGACGACCAGGGATCGTGGATCGCGTTCGGCTTGTGGTTCGTGCTGTGCGTGAGCGACTTCATAGACGGCTACCTCGCGCGTCGTCATGGCACGACCTCTTCGGGCGCATTCCTCGATCCGCTCGCCGACAAGGTGCTCGTACTGGGCGCCATGTTCACGCTCGTGGCCCGCGACATCTTCCCGCTCCTGCCGGTCGCCATCATCGCCGCTCGCGAGTTCGTGATCAGCATCTACCGTACGCTGGCGAGCTCGAAGGGGGTCAGCGTGCCCGCCAGCAGGATGGGCAAGTGGAAGACCTTCGTGCAGCAGCTGGCCGTCGGGTTCGCGTTGTGGCCGTGGTTCGCGGATGCCGAGTGGTTCTGGACGGCGTTGCTGTGGGCGGCGGTCGCGCTGTCGGTGCTCTCCGGCGTCCGGTACCTGTGGTACGCCACGCACCCGGAGCGTGCGACGGCGGGCACCCAGGTCGCTTGATGCGCTGTGATCTGCTGGCGGTCGGGACGGAACTGCTGCTCGGCCAGATCGTCGATACCAACTCTGCGTGGATCGGTGAGCAGCTCGCCGCGAACGGCATCGACTCGCTGGTGCAGGTCAAGATCGGCGACAACCGGGCACGGATCGCCACGCAACTGCGGGCGATGCTCGCCGAGGCCGACGCCGTGATCGTGTGCGGCGGGCTCGGGCCGACACACGACGACGTCACCCGCGAGGCCATCGCCGACGTGATGGGCACGACGCTCGAGCGCGACGAAGCGGTCGCCGACGTGATCCGCGATCTGTTCGCCAGCCGCGGGCGACGGATGGCCGACAACAATTTGCGCCAGGCCGACGTGCCGGCGGGTGCGTCGGTCATCCCCCAGACCCGGGGGACGGCGCCCGGCCTGATCTGCCCGGTCCCCGTCGGCGACGCCGAGAGGGTCGTGTTCGCAGTACCGGGTGTGCCGCACGAGATGCGGGACATGTTCGAGCGCGGCGTGCTGTCGGAACTGCGTCGCCGCGGCGACGAAGGTTCGATGATCGTGAGCCGGGTGCTGCGCACATGGGGCGAGAGCGAGAGCGGGCTCAACGAGCGGCTCGACGGCGTGATCGCCGAGCTCGAGTCGCTCGGCAACCCGACGTTGGCGTTCCTCGCCAGCGGGTGGGACGGGCTCAAGATCCGCCTCACGGCCAAGGCCGAGTCAGAGGCGGCGTGTGAGGTGTTGCTGGACGAGTGGGACGGGCGCGTTCGCGACGTCGTCGGCGAGCTCGTGTTCGGCGTCGACGACGACTCGATGGAGTCGGTCGTGCTCGACATGCTGCGTACCAAGAGCCTGACGCTCGGGCTGGCGGAGTCTGTCACCGGCGGGCTGGTGGCGGCGCGGCTCACCGACATACCGGGCGCCAGCGACGTGCTGCGGGGATCGATCGTCTCGTATGCCACCGACGTCAAGCAGCGACTGCTCGACGTGCCGGAGGGGCCGGTGGTCAGCGAGGCGGCGGCGCTGGCAATGGCGCGCGGCGCGGCGAACGTGCTCGGCAGCGACGTGACGATGGCATTGACGGGTGTGGCGGGCCCGACAGAGCAGGACGGCATGCCGGTCGGCACGCTATGCGTCGCTATCGTCTGGGGCGAAGGCGCACTCACCCGCACCTTCCGCCTGCCCGGTCAGAGACAGCAGATGCGTCAGTTCAGCGTGATCAACAGCCTCGACCTCCTACGCAAGACGATCTCGGAGACCGGGGCGCCGTCGCTAGCGTGATGACGCCCCCGTAGCTCAGTTGGATAGAGCAACGGCCTTCTAAGTCGTGCGGCGCAGGTTCGAATCCTGTCGGGGGCGCCGACCCCCGGACCGAAGAGGTGGTGTCATGACCGACATTGACATCGATGCCGCTACCGCGTTCATGGCGAGGCACGCTCGGCTGCTCGACCGCCGGCGGTTCGATCTGCTGTGCGGCACTGGCGATGCTGCCTCGATGCTGGGCGCGCTCGAGGGGTATCGCAACGCCGACGGTGGCTACGGATGGGGGATCGAGCCCGACCTGCGCTCGCCCGAGAGTCAGCCTGCCGGCGCGCTCCACGCGTTCGAGGTGTTCGCCGAGGCTGGACCCGAGACCTCGCCGCGAGCCGCTGAACTGTGCGACTGGCTCGAATGGGCGGCGCTCCCCGATGGCGGGCTGCCGTTCGCTAGACCGGTCATCGAGCCCGCCGGGTGCGCGCCGTTCTGGGCGGGCGCCGACGCCGAGACGTCGTCGCTGCACATCACCGCCGGTGTGTGCTCGATGGCGTACCGCGTCGCCGCGCATGACCCGGACGTTGCCGCCCACCCGTGGCTCGCCGCCGCCACCGAATACTGCCTCGCCGAGATCGACCGGATGAGCGAGGCTCCGCACGCCATCGCGCTCATGTACATCCTCCAGTTCCTGGACGCGCTCGTCGACACGCGCCCCGAACGCGAGGACACCTTGCGGCGCATCGCGTCGGATCATCTCCCGTCGGACGGGTCGATGCATGTCGCCGGTGGGCTCGAGGACGAGCGCCTCAATCCGCTCGACTTCTCGCCCTTGCCCGACCGACCGTTGCGGACGCTCATCGACGGGGAGGCGATCGCAACCGACCGCGCTCGCTGGGCTGCTGGACAGCAGGACGACGGCGGCTGGCGCGTCGACTTCACCAACTACTCACCGATCGCCGCGCTCGAGTGGCGCGGTTACGTCACGGTGCGCGCGATCTCGCTGCTCACGGTCTGAAACGGCGATCGCGCCGGTACCCTGGGACACCGCTGTTTCGGGGGTTTCACCGCCTCGACCGGCCAGTCGTTTCAAGCGATCGATCGAGGTAGTTGCGTTGAACTTCAAGAAGGGCGACACCGTCATCTATCCCCAGCACGGCGCCTGCGTCGTCAAGGGCACCAAGAAGATGGACGCGTTCGGCGAGAAGCGTGAGTACCTCATCCTCGAGACCGTGATCAGCGAGATGACGCTCAAGGTCCCGGTCGAGATGGCGGAAGAGGTCGGGGTGCGCCCCCCGGTCAGCGCCGACGAGCTGGAAGACCTGGTCGCCGTGCTGGCCAAGCCCGACCCCCGCGTGCCCTCGAACTGGAGCCGGCGCTTCAAGAACCACCAGGAGAAGCTGAAGAGCGGTGACGTGTATCAGGTCGCCGAGGTGGTTCGGAACCTCGCCGCGCGCAACCGCGACGCCTCGTTGTCGGCCGCCGAGCGAACCATGTACGAGCGAGCCCGAGTGAACCTGATCAGCGAGATCTCCCCCGCGCTGAAGGTCACCGCCGAGGAGGCAGAGGCGTACCTCGACGATGCCCTCGCCAAGGGCGTCTTGAAGCCTGAGAAGGCCGCCAAGAAGTAAGCCCTCAAAGGCGGGCTTCGCGTCGGAGCTCGAAAGCCCGGGTTGGCGCTTCGGCGCGCGCCCGCCGGAGCACGGGTCGGGGTCTGCCAGACTCGACGCATGGCACGCGTCGCATTCCTCGGCCTCGGTGTGATGGGCTACCCGATGGCCGGGCACCTTGCATCCGCCGGCCACGAGGTCACCGTCTACAACCGCACCGCGACCAAGGCGCTCGAGTGGGTCGCCCAACACGGGCACCCGGCGGCACCGACCGCGGCGGAGGCCGTCGAGGGCGCCGAGTTCGTGATGATGTGCGTCGGCAACGACCACGACGTCCGCGAGGTGGCGACGGCGGCGATCCAGGCGATGCAGCCGCGGTCGACGCTCGTCGACCACACGACCGCCTCGGCGACCGTTGCCCGTGAGCTCGCCGTCGAATGCGCCAAACGCGGCCTTGGCTTCGTCGACGCGCCCGTTTCGGGCGGGCAAGCCGGCGCCCAGAACGGTCAGCTCACCGTGATGTGCGGCTGCGACGAGCGCTCGGTGTTCGACGCCGCTCGCGAGGTGATCTCGGCCTACGCCCGCGAGTGCCGGCTGCTCGGTCCGGCGGGTGCCGGTCAGACGACGAAGATGGTCAATCAGATCTGCATCGCCGGCGTGCTGCAGGGTCTGGCCGAGGGCGTCGTGTTCGCGCAGAAGGCCGGGCTCGACATCGACGAGGTCGTCGACACGATCAGCAAGGGTGCCGCCGGGAGCTGGCAGATGGAGAACCGGGCGCGCACGATGGCGCAGGGCGAGTTCGACTTCGGGTTCGCGGTCGAGTGGATGCGCAAGGATCTCGCGATCTGCCTCGACGAATCGGAGCGGCTCGACGTCCGCCTCCCACTGACGGCGCTGGTCGACCAGTTCTACAAGCAGGTCGTCGAGCGCGGCGGCAAGCGGTGGGACACCAGCTCGCTCGTGCATCTGCTGCAGCAACCGTAAGTCGTCTACCGACGTCGGGCTCCCCCCGCCGGGTCCTCTACGACACGAGCAGCGGTAGGCGATCGACGCCCCGGATCGTCAGGCGGTCGCGCCAGTGGGGCTCACCGGCCAGCTCGATCGACCGGAAGCGCCGGATCAAGCGGCCGATCGCCATGGTGGCTTCGAGCTTCGCCAGCGAGGCGCCCAGGCAGTAGTGGATGCCAGTCGAGAATGCGAGATGGCGTTGCGCGTTGTGGCGACCCAGCCGGACCGCGTGCGGGTCGTCGAAGACGTGAGGGTCGTGGTTCGCCGCACCGAGCACCGTGAGCACCGTGTCGCCCGGCTCGGCGATGATGGTCTCGCCATGCACGCCCGTGAACGTCACCGGCTCCATGGGCACGCGGACCGTGTGTTGGACCGGCCCGTCGAAGCGCAGCAGCTCGTCTATCGCGGCGCCGTCGAGCGTGGGATCGCCGCGCCACCGCAACAGCTCGTCACGATTGCGCAGCAGCGCCAACGTGCCGTTGCCGATCAGGTTGACGGTCGTCTCGTGCCCGGCGACGTAGAGCAACACCACGAAGGCGATCAGTTCGGCGGCGCTGAGCGTGTCACCGTCGTCTTCGACGGCCAGCAGACCGGAAAGCAGGTCGTCGCCGGGCGTCGAGCGCCGTGCGTCGATGATCGACATCAGGTAGGGGATCAACTGCATGACTGCCGCTTCGGCGGCGTCGAGGTCGTCCATCGTGGCGCCGGGCTCCAAGCCGAGCGTGAGTGCCTGGCTCCACGCGCGCAACTCATCGGCGCGCTCGGTCGGCATGTCGAGCAACTCGGAGATCACCTGGAAGGGGACTGGGAAGGCGAGCTCGTCGACGAGCTCGATCTCGCCGCGATCGGCGGCTCGGTCGAGCACGGCATCGACCATCACCTCGATGCGCGGGCGCAGCCGGTCGACGGCGCTCGGCGTGAACGCCTTGGACACGAGCCGGCGCAGCCGGGTGTGGTCTGGCGGGTCGAGGTTGAGGATCGTCTTCGCCCCGCCGCGTCGGTCGCGCCGGCGCACCGCGATCGGGTCGCTCTCGTCGATGCGTGCGTGGGCCTCGATGTCGCGGCTGAAGGCGTTGCTGCGCAGGACGCGCAACACGTCGTCGTAACGGCTGATGACCAAGGGTCCACCGGGTGCCTGATAGATAGGCGACTCCGCGCGTAGCCGGTCGTAGAACGGGTACGGGTCGGCGCGGAATGCCGGGTCGGCAGGGTCCCACAGGCGCGCGTTCTGCTCCGTCTCGCGGATCATCCGAGTATCCCCAGGGACGGGTCGCGGCGGCCGGCGGCGCGGTCGTCGGCGAACTTGCGCAACTGACCATTGAGGCTGTCGTCGTGAGTCGCGTCGGCCCACTGCTTGGGCAGCGCGTCGAACGCGTAGTCGCCGATGTCGATGGTGGCGGTCTGCTTGCGGGCGAGCGCGGCATCGACGTGAGGCGCGAGGCGTTGCTGCTTGCGTTCGACAGCTGCCGCATCGCGCTCGATGAACTCCGGCAGTACCTCGCGGCCGAACAACTCGATCGACTCCATGATGTGGTCGTGGCGAGTGCGACCCGCCTGGAGCACGAAGATCACCTGGTCGACGCCGGCCTCCTCGTAGCGGCGCAGGTATTCACGCGCCTGCTGCGGCGTGCCTGTGCAGCCACGTAGCCCGGTGGTGTCGCCGGCCGCCACCTTGGCGCCGAGTCGCTCCGCTTCGATCGCGCGCGCCACTGCCTCCGGGTCGTAACCCTGCGCGCCGCGCCGCTCCTGGTACTCCTGCCACACGTTGGTGACGCCCGGTCGATGGGTGCCGAACACGTAGTAGTGCCCGAGGCTGTACCCAAAGAAGTTGGCGCCCTCGGCGCCGCGCCGGACGGCCTCGCCCTCGTCGCGATGCAGCATCATCGGCGTTACACACGCCACCTGTGGGTTGACGTCGAACCCGATGGGCACACACTCGTCGACCAGCGTGCGCTCGTAGTCCGTGACCCAGTGCAGGGCTTCCTCGGGGTCGATGAAGGCGAACGTGAGTGCCCCGATGCCCTTGCGCGCCGCCAGCAGGATCGTGTCGCGGCGGCTGCACGCGACCCACAGCGGCGGGTGCGGCTTCTGGACGGGTTTGGGGACGACGTTTCGGGGAGGCATCGAGACGAACTCGCCCGTGACTCCGGTGAACGGCGTCTCTACCATGCAGCGGATCGCGGTCTCCAGACCCTCGAGCCACGCATCGCGCTTGCGGAGGGCCGGCACGCCGAACCCACCCAGCTCGGCTTCGCTCCCTGATTCGCCACTGCCGAACTCGACCCGCCCGTTCGACACGAGGTCGAGCATCGCGATCCGCTCGGCCACGCGGGCCGGATGGTTGAACTGCGGCGCCGTGAGCACGATGCCGTGGCCGAGACGAATGCGTTGCGTGCGTTGGCTGGCGGCGGCGAGGAACACCTCTGGCGCAGACGAGTGGCTGTACTCCTCGAGGAAATGGTGCTCCACCTCCCACGCATACTGGATGCCGAGGCGGTCGGCGAGCTCGATCTGCTCGAGCGCGTCGTGGATCAATCGCACGTCGGTGTCGTCCTCCCACGGCCGCCCGATCTGATGCTCGTAGAAGATGCCGAACTTCATTGACAGAAGTAAACACACGTGTATACATCTGTGTCAATGGCGGGGAAGCGAATGGCCCGTGACGACCGGCGGACGCAGCTCGTCGGCGCCGCCGCGGCGGCGTTCCTCGCCGCCGGTTTCGACGCAACCTCGATGGAGTCGGTGGCCGAGCGCGCCGGCGTCACGCGACTGATCGTGTACCGCCACTTCGAGTCCAAGGAAGCGCTCTACAGAGCTGTGCTCGACTCCGTCATCGAGTCGCTGCGGTGCGAGTTCGATCCTGCGGCTCCGTCCGCTGTGGCGGCGATGCTGCTGTCCGTGGGGCGTCGCCACCCCGACGCCTTCCGATTGCTGTGGCGGCACGCCTGCCATGAGCCGCTGTTCGAGAAGGAAGCGCAGGCGTTCCGCACGATCGCGGCCGGTTTCGCAGACGACTTCATCCGCCCCTACGTGTCAGACCGGGAGCTCCGCCACTGGGGCGCGGCGATGATCGTCGATTACCTCTATGGCGGGATCTGCGAGTGGCTCGACGTCGGCCGGCCGCGCCGTGACGCCGCCTTCGCGGTCCACCTCCAAGCGGGCGCCCGCGCGCTGGTCGAGGCGTGGAGCGCGGGCGGCACTACAGTCGCTCACCGGTGAGGGGCGACGCGCCGACGCTGCATGAACTGAGCCTTGACGCGGCCCGCCGTCCGTGGTTGTTCCGGGCACTCGATCCCGCCGACGCGCTGGCCGAAATGACGTGCGGGCTGGTCATGGTGCTGACGATCCTGTGCACCGCGGGTTGGTACGTCGAAGGTTCGGACGAACCGCGACGCGCGCTCGCGCTCTCGGCGTTCGGGTGTTGCCTGGCGTGGGGGATCATCGACGGTTTCCTCTATGTGGCGAGCGCGGTCTACGAACGCGGTCGGCGTGGCCGATTGATCCGGAGTGTGCAGGCGTCGGAGCACGCGGCCGCCGTCGAGTTCGTGCGCGGACGTGTCGACGATGCGACGGGGAGTCTGCTCAGCGCGGCGTCGTCCACCGCTTTCGCAGAGGAGCTCGTGGGCGCCGCCGCGCGCGTCGATCCCCCTACCAGGATCACGACCGAGCGCGCCGACTTCCCGCCGGTGGTGGGCTCGATGGTGCTGAACGTGTCGGCGACCGTGCTGCCGGGCATCGCGATCCTGCTCGTGGACGACTGGCGCGACGCGCTGGCGATCGCCAAGGCGTTGGCCGTGGCGATGCTGTTCCTCACCGGTTTCCTCTGGGGCCGCACGACGCGCTTCGGCGCCTGGCGCAGCGGACTGGCGATGTTGGTCTTCGGTCTGGCGATGGTGACGATCGCCGTGCTGTTCGGCGGCTGAGCACGAGCGGCGGGTCATCGACGGGCTGCTGGCGGTCGTCGCCACGAGGTTACGCGTACGCGTCGCGCCAATCGGGATGCTCGAAGCGGGCGATCCCTTCCTCTATGCCTCTGTTGAGGATCTCGAGCACGTGCACCCGCGCCCACTTCTTCTGCTCGCCCGACACGATGTGCCACGGCGCCAACACGTGGTTGGTGCGGTTGAACATCTCCTCGATGGCATCGTCGTACTGTTCGATCTTGTCACGATTGCGCCAGTCCTCGTCGGTGAGCTTCCAGCGCCGGACCGGATCCTTCTGGCGGTTCTGGAAGCGACGCAGTTGTTCCTCGGCGCTGATCTGGAGCCAGAACTTGACGATGATCACGCCCTCGAGCACGAGGCTGCGCTCGAACTGCACAATTTCCTCATAGGCCCGCTTCCACTGCTCCTTCGTGGCGTAGCCCTCCACGCGCTCGACGAGCACACGCCCGTACCAGGAGCGGTCGAACAGCGCCATCCCGCCCAGCCCCGGCACCTCCTTCCAGAAGCGCCACAGGAAGTGCTTGCGCTTCTCGTCGAAGCTGGGCTTGGCGAAGGTCGACACGCGGTAGTGGCGCGGGTCGAGCGGCTCGACGATGCGCTTGATCGCGCCGCCCTTGCCTCCCGCGTCGGAGCCTTCGAACACGATCAGCACCCCTGGCCCGATCTGCGGCGTGTCGAGATGGCCGCCGATGTGCAGCCGCAGCTCGAGCAGACGGCGTTGGGCGGCGTAGATGCGGGTTTCGTACTCCTCGTCGGTCAGCCGACCACTCAGGTCGATCCTGTCGAAGAGATGCACGACGTCACTCCGCCGCGGCGGCGGTCGCCAACGCGTCGATGACGCGATCGATCTCGCCGTCGGTGATCACGAGCGGCGGGCAGAAGGTGAGGCTGTGGTCGCTGATCGCGCGCGTGATCACGCCCAGCTCGAGCATGCGGTCGCGAACCTTCATCGCGTCCTGCCCGGGCTTCATGCCGACCGCCCAGACACCGAGGTCACCCCGGGCGTGGTCGACGGTGCCGTCGTCGGCCAGCGCTCGTAGCCCGTCGCCGAGGCGTGCGCCGATCCGCTTCACCTCGCCCAGCAGATTCTCGCGTTCCATGATCGCCAGGTTGACGAGACCGGCCGCGCACGACGTCGGATGGCCCGAGTAGGTGTAGCCGGTCTTGAGCACGTACGTCGCGTCCGACTCGAGCGGACCGCGCACGGCGCGCCCGACGAACACGCCTCCTAGTGGCTGGTATCCGGATGTGACCGCCTTTGCGAAGGTGATGATGTCGGGCGTCACGCCGAAGTGCTCGGAGCCGAACCATGTACCGAGCCGGCCGTAGCCGGTGATGACCTCGTCGAAGATCAGCAGCGCGCCGTGCTGGTCGCACAGCCGCCGCAGCGACGCCAGGTAGCCGTCGGGGGGCGGCCAGACGCCGCCCGCGCCCTGGATCGGTTCCGTGAGCACGGCCGCCACCTCGCCGCTGCGGTCGGCCATGAGCTGGGCCAACGCCTCGACGTCGTCGCTCGGCACCTGGACGACGTCTGGCACGAGCGGTCCCCAACCTTCCTTGTTGGGCGGCAGCCCTTGGGCCGTGGTGCCGCCGAAGTTGGTGCCGTGGTATCCGCGCATGCGGCTGATGATCAACGTCCGCTGCGGGTTGCCGGCGAGCACGTGCGCCAACCGCGCCAATTTCATCGCAGTATCGACCGCTTCCGAGCCCGACTGGCAGAAGAACACGCGGGCATCGGGGATCGGCACCATGTCGGCGAGCTTCTCGGCGAGCTCGTCGGCGGGGAGGTTGGTGAACGGATCGAAGCACGAGTAGGCGGCGAGCGTGCCGGCCTGGGCGGCGATCGCGTCGGCCATCTCGCTCCGCCCGTGCCCGACCGCGCAATACCAGAGGCTGGCCATGCCGTCGACGTACTCCTTGCCGTCGGCGTCCCACACGCGCGCACCCTCGCCGCGTGTGAGCGTGATGAAGCGTTCACGCGTCGGCCGAGCGAAAGGATGAAGGAAAGCGGGGCGCACGGGCGCGAACGTACCGCTCCCGCACCGAGCCGTTCGGTATGTGCTCCGGAATCGCGGCTTGCACACACGGCGGGGCGGACGGTAAATAACACGGTGATGGCGTCGGTTCCCACTGGCGTCGCGCCTGGACGCGGTTCTAGTGTCGGCCGCGACGACCGTTCAGAGGGGCATCACGTGTCGAAACACGAACTCGAATGGCGAATGCTCGGCGCATGCCGAGGGCTCGACGCCAGCGTCTTCTATCCCGACAACGACGAAGACGCAGAGATTGCGAAGCAGGTCTGCCGGGAGTGCGGCGTGCGCACCGCGTGCCTCGAGTTCGCACTCGAGAGCCGGGAGAAGGTGGGCGTCTGGGGCGGTGCCACCGAGCGCGAGCGCCGCCGCATGCTGCGCCAACGCCGCCGAACTGCTTGAAGTCCGCGTCAGGCGCCGGGGATACTCTGCGCCGGATGTCATCGATCGAGGAGCACGGCGGGTGGCCGGGTCTGCTCGCGCTACTGCTCGAGCGCCACCACCTGACTGCCGACCAGGCACGGGCGGCGATGGCCACGATCCTCGCGGGCGACGCCACCCCTGCGCAGCTGATCGGCTTCGTCGTCGCTCTTCGGGCCAAGGGCGAGAGCGCCGAGGAGCTGTCGGGCCTGCTCGACGCGGTGCTGGCGGCGTGCCAGATCGTGCCGCTCACGGAGGACCAGCGCGACAACGCGGTCGACATCGTCGGCACCGGCGGCGACCACTCGCACTCGATCAATGTGTCGACGATGGCGGCGATCGTCGTCGCCGGCGCCGGCGTGGCGATCTGCAAGCACGGCGCGCGGGCGGCGTCGTCGAAGTGCGGCGCGGCCGACGTCCTGGAGGCGTTGGGAGTCGTGCTCGAGCTCACACCAGCAGGGGTCAAGCACTGCGTCGACACGGCGGGGCGGAC